>DAHZQE010000069.1:0-5641 GCA_027409005.1 Ferrimicrobium sp.
CCAACAACGAAGTAGACGCTCGTGAACAATTCGTCATGGCGAAACAGCGCTTGCGCTCGTTTAATTCACGTCTTCAAAGGGCAACTGTACAGCGTCTCGCCATAAGCTAGCCGAAACTTGCCTGAAAAGTTAGCACTCGACATCTTGGATACTCTCGCCATTTCCAAAATAGTCAACGGTCGAAAGTAGTGGCGATCCACCAGATCACGCACATGGCATAGCTACACGAGCTCTGATGAGTTCATGCACTTGACAATAGCTGTCGCCACTGGGGAGAGTACCCACCAGAGACATCATGTTCCACACGAGGAAGACCGTGGATGACTTCACGCAGTCGCGAGGTTCGTTGGGAACGGAGTTCACAAGGTGGGGAGGAACCTCCCCACCTTGCACAGACCTCCATTGGCGCATCGCCGACTCGAGAACCAGGCTAGAAGATCAATTCGTAGACCGGGGTCAAAGGAGGGCAGATAGCGTGGACACAGAGACCGTAAAAGTGGCGTAGATCCGGTGTCTTGCATGAGTGGCAGCACGGTACCTGCCCACTGCATTTTTGTGGCTCTAGGGCCTACTCCGCCCGCTGTGGGCGAAGTTCATCGACATTCTTGAACGATACTGTTAGGCAATATTGTTGAGCAACAATCGCGTTAGCGATACTCCTCGGCGAGGATGGCGGCGACCTCTGGACGAGAGAACTCGGCCGGGAGCGTCTCCCCTTCAACTAGCAAAGATCGAACCTTGGTGCCAGATAGGGCGAGATGTTGGCTTGGATCATGCGGACAGGTCCGTTTCGAAGCCACATGTTCACACCTGGTGCAGTAGAAGCTGTGCTCAAACCGAATGATGTCGATTCCAAGCTCATCTGGATCAATTTTATCGAAGAGCTCTTGAGCCGCATATGTGCCGTAAAAGTCTCCGACCCCAGCGTGATCTCGACCAACTATGAAGTGGGTACAGCCGTAGTTCTTGCGCGAAAGCGCGTGGAGGAGAGCTTCACGCGGACCCGCGTATCGCATGGCGGCCGGATACACGGCTAGAAGCACGCGTTCCTGAGGGTAATAGTTGTCTAGCAAAGCCTTGTAGACTCGCATTCGAACCTCTGCAGAGATATCATCGCTCTTAGTCTCACCCACCAAGGGGTGAAGAAGCAGACCGTCGAAGAGCTCAAGCGCTACTTTGTGTAGGTACTCATGTGCTCGGTGCACTGGGTTCCTGGTCTGGAAACCCACCACGGTTCGCCATCCTCTCTGCTCGACAGCGAGCCTGGTCTCAAAGGGGGTCAAGTACTCGGGTCCGGCGAAGGAGCGTGGCAGCGCGTGAAAACTCAATCGGCCACTCACCACCAAATCGCCCGCCTCGTACAGGGCAGCTACTCCAGGATGCTCACGTGAGGACGTAGCATAGACCATCTCCGCCTCTCGGTGCAGATCTGGAGTGAAGCGCTCCGCCACCGCTAGCGTGGCGATATGGCGACCATGGCTCATCAGCCGGATCTCGCTCGTCGATGCAGGAACAGCACTGGCAGACAACTGTAGAGTTATAGGGATTGGCCATAAAGTTCCATCCGCAAGGCGCATCGACTCGACACAACTCCTCCAATCGTCCTGACCCATAAAGGTCATCACCGGTGCATACGCACCGGTTGCGAGCATCTCCAAGTCAGCCAGCTGACGAGCAGAGCACTCCACCGCTAGCGAATCTGGGCCGATCTCGCCAGCGGGCTCAAGCGTAGCGCTTCTATCGACTTGGCTTGTAATAAGTGCGCGCGACATAGGTGTCAACCGCCTTTCGTAGATGATGAAGATTGATAACCGATTTGGAGCAAGCGCTCATGCCTTTTTTGCGTCGAGCCAGATCCCACACTCACTTCGCCCCTGCCCCATAAATCTTCCTGATCTCGGATCCTGCCCTGGCTTAACCGGCCCAGTACACGGCCAGCACCCCATGGACAGGTAACCCTCGTGATAGAGCGAATGGTACGGTATATCTCGATCTTCGAGGTAGTGTTCTAAGTCCTCGTAGGACCACTCAATAAGGGGATTGATGCGAACCCGGGTCCCGTGCTCGATCACCGAGAGGTCGCGACGTCCGGGTGAACTGACCCTGGTCCTGGCGTTCAGGACAGCAGAGACTCGATGCTCCTGGAGATAGTTCTCTAAAGGCGCTACCTTGTTCAACGAACAGCACAACTCGGGATCACGACTGTACAGAGTGTCTGGAGGGTTATCAGCGCCAAGGGCTACGAAGTTCATCTCTGAGTAGCGATCTTGGAGCTCCTCCCAAAGAGAGAGGGTCTGAGGAAAGTGGTATCCGGTATCTACAAAGAGGACGGCGCCAGAGAAGTTAGAGCGCGAGACGAGATCAAGTAGCACTGACCCAGAGATATTGAGTCCCGTGGTAACGGCGAGGTCCGGATAGCTACCGATCGCCTCCTCTATGACGGCAATGGATGCATTCAAGTCAGCCAATACGGGCCTCCTGAGGAGTGAGTGCCAACAACACTTTGGCGACTGCCTCATCAATCGTCATAGATGATGTATCGATGCGCAGATCCGGATCCAGCGGCGACTCATAAGGATCGTCCACACCAGTCAGCCCCAGCAGCGACCCTTCTCTCGCCCGCCGATACAACCCTTTGGTGTCGCGAGCCTCAAGAACCGACAGCGGTGCATCAACGTGAACCAGGACACTGCGATGACACATTTCGAGTGCCCGCTTGCGACTCTCCTCGTAAGGGCTGATCGCAGAGACGATCGTTACGACGCCATTGCGGGCCAAGAGTGAGGCGATATAGCCAAGGCGAGTCACTTGGAGGTCGCGGTCAGCTCTCGTGAATCCCAAATCGGGGGAGAGAATAGAACGAACTTCATCGCCATCGAGCCACTCGATTCCAACTCCACTTTCGCGAAGTTCGTCGGCGACACGCTTGGCGATCGTGGACTTGCCGGCCCCGGATAGACCAGTGAACCAAACAACCGGTGCGTGTAATAAGTCAGACAATCTCTTCCTCTCCCATCAAAGTTGAATACACGTATCTATAACTTAACTTATAGAGATATCCCTAAACGAATATAGTAGCCGATACACCTGTGGCGTACGTCTAGCCATAAGTGCTAAAGCTGCGCCTGACGGGTCTCCCGCAGCCGCGACTGACGGGTCTCGAGTTCGAGTTGAACCCAATCGAGTGAGCTCGGCGACTGACCCTGCTGTCGTAGCTGTTGGCGAATCTGTTTCAATACCTCATAGGTATGGCAGTCGTCGTCGGTGACCGTTTTGGCGAGTCGTGTCGCCAGCGAGGATGCGAACGCTGGCGAATGACCGTCAGTCGATACTCCAATTTCGATGTCTAGATGCGGTCGCCGGATCGCGACATGGTAGTAATCGCAGTACTCAGGCACGTCGAGCGTATTCAACAAAAATCGATAACGTTTAGCTTTGTCTGACAGCCACGTATTGATGACGTCGTCACGATCGGTAGCAACCACTAGAGCAGCTCGCTTTAGATCCTTGCGACTAGGACGCTTGGCGTAACGGCAGCTCATGGATGAGTCATCTTGGATCGAGATCAGCGACGCCCAACCGCCCGCTGGCGTGCCGACAAGCAGCACACGGGCACCCTGGTTCGCAAAGGAGTTGGCCCGTTGAACCGCCTCATCCGACGCTCCTATCACCACAACCATCCGGTTCTCGAGGCGCAACTTCACCATCATGATTCGCTCTTAGCACGAGATCGCCGTTGGCGCGATGCAGGTCTCACCGATGCGATCTCCTCATCATCGAGTCTGAAATAGAAGTCACCAAAGCTCTCGCCCGCTCGGCGTTGATCACGATATCGCCTGACCAAAGGTTCGAGTCCAGAGACGAGTGCACCCCGATCCACATCTCGGGCAAACAGGGTGTTGAGACGAGTTCCGTGGCGATCAGCGCCTATGAAGATGTCATAAGAGCGCTTCGACCGACCAACGATGCCGATCTCACCCAGGTATGGTCGAGCACATCCGTTCGGACAGCCGGTCATTCGCACCTCGAAAGACTCTTCCGACATCGATAGCTCAGCAAGCATGGTGTGGAACTCATCAAGAAACTCTGGTAGGTAACGCTCCGACTCAGCGAGCGCCAATCCACAAGTTGGTAACGCGACGCATGCGAACGACGCCCGATGTAGTGGACTCAACTCTTCAGGTGCATCAATGCCGTGCAGCGCCAAGAGTTCACGAAGTCGATCGCGCTGGCTCACCGCGACACCTCTGACGATGAGATCACCGCGAGCGGTGATGGCCAGTTCTGGATTGAACTCATCGACGATGGCGGCTACTCCGTCCAGATAACGTCCATTCTCGCGGTTCACGATCCGTCCGCTTGGTAGCTTGACGCCAAAATCAAAGTGGTCGTTGTCAGTTACCAGCTCACCTAAGTGATCATCCTCGACTACGAAAGTATCGGGAGTAGCCGCAGAGAAAGACACTCCACCACGTCGTTCCACCTCGCTTCGCACCCAGGAGACTCCTCTGGCTTCGACCAGATATTTGAGCCTGGCATGGCTCCGATCCTCCCTGTTGCCCTCATCTCGATGTAGTCCCACGATCGCGGTGATTACATCGAGAACCTGAACTCGATCTACCTCTCCGAGCAGATCACCCAAGCGGGCAAAGGTTGTATCGTCGGTGCCGCTGCGACCAAGACCACCACCGGCATAGATCCTCACTCTACGAGGATCGTTGATGTCGATCACAAGCCCCACATCGCACGAGAATACATCGACACAGTTATCGCGAGAGGTCGTCAGGCCGATCTTGAACTTCCTAGGAAGCATGGTGGGTCCGTATACGGACTCGGCGACCGGCGCCGCTCCAAGCACCTGGTTCGGTACTCGTGTGCCGTCGATCCAAAGTTCGTAGTAGGCATCCGATGGAGCCTTGAATTGGAGGGAGATAGTCTGGGCCAACTCGTCTAGTCCAAGTCGCTTTACCCCCTCATCTGAGGAGGGGCAGGCCGTCACGTTTCTAACCACATCTCCACAACCACCCCAGGTCGTAAGAAGCGTATCGTTGATAAGGTTCATCAGCTCTCCAAGATCAGCCTTGGCGACAAAATGAAACTGGATTCCCTGCCGGGTGGTAAGACGCAAGCTACCGCTTCCCAACTTCCTTGCCAGTGCATCTAGCGCCAGATACTGGTCTGCGCTCAGTCTTCCTCCCGGGATCGCGACGCGAATCATACACCGATGGTCAAGCTCGACCTTGGCACGGATACGCTCAGTTCGCGTATCCCGGTTGTCCTGGACGTATATGCCGTGGAACTTAAGAATCTGGGCGGTATCGGCTTCAAAGCTCGTTGAATCTTCCTGCAGCTCCTGAGCCACGTTCCCACGCAGCCAACTCGAGCGAGCCTTTATCTCCTCTACCGTCAGCGTTTTCGACTCATCTGTCATCATCTGCCCCTCACGCTGGTTAATTCCGACTAATTTAGTCATATTAGTGGGAATACGGATCTGTCGTCGCAGTTGGGTCGCTCCAATAGCAGCATCAATGGTCATGGCGTACAGGCAGCCTGATCACAACGAGCTGGTCAGATAACATTTCCAAGGCGTGAATCCAGCGCTCATTAACGCTTATAATTCTTTAGCAGGCACTTCTGAGGC
>DAHZQE010000072.1:0-4922 GCA_027409005.1 Ferrimicrobium sp.
ATAGATGTGGTTGCCCATACGCATACGATTTTCGCCACCTGCTGAGTCGCGCTACAAGTCACAGAAGAAGGTCACTCGACGCGGGAAAGAAAGCCGGCTTTACTCGTAGTCAGGGAATACTCTCGGCAACGAATCAATAAGGGGTGGAGGATGGGTAAGATCGGGTGTTCATCCCGCAGGAACTCCATCTGCTCCGCAACCGACTCCTCATCTTCTTCAGGAGGAAAGACAGGAAAGATAGAGCCCCCGCTCTGAACACATTCGTTGTTTCGTAGGACGCTCAACACTCGACTCAGTGACTCTTGGCGGGAAACGGGCTGCAGTAGATCTTGCTGACTGACCGTGAGCAGGACCCAAATACCGTTCAAAGACACTGAGTCGCAGGCGAAGGGTGTAGCAATGCCAGCAAAACGAAGAAGATCGCAGGTGTGCTGCTCTGAAGTAAGCTGGACCATAGCTGCTGGTGGCAGCAGAATCACTGCAAGGAGATCGACTTGTTCATTACTGCCGCTCTGCTGTTGCTCGAGAGCAATGAGACTGCCGACATCCTGAAGAGCGCGGTCGAGATATTGTTCATGGTATACGAGCAGGACTTTACGCATATGCCTCCCTTGTGAAGATGGTCTCTTCCTTCGTTAGATTGAAGTCGTTGCGTTCAATCGGTTCCCAGACGCCATCCCGATACCGTGCAAAGGTCCGAGACTCCGGCGTGATCTGGAATAGGTGAATCCATTGGTTGTGTACGAGGTCTCTGACGACCTCGTGCTTCTGGATGATGGCGCCAATCGAACTCTGTGAAGCTTCAATGAAGACACTGAGACGCAGGGGCATATGTCGTAACGTATGCCCATCATGCAGAGACTGTAGTGGGAGGCCGATGCGAAGGTCACCGCCATTCCCTTCAAATACCCCCAGTCGCCCACCCACTACGTTATGCAACACTTTGTTACCGCTTCCATAGAGGCGATTGTCGACCGTGGAGGCGTAGTACTGCATGTTGATCCAATTGGTGACGAGCATGGGCGCGGTCATGATGGCCTCAAGCACACTTCCGTCGGGATCATTGCTGCTCTGGTATTCGTGCAGGAAGACACGACCCTCCAGATCAATGCCTCGACTACGAGTCCGGGGTGCGATGAGGAATGCAGCATTGTTGACGAGCCCCCACTCAGGCCGAACCTGCGACCAATCCTTGCTGCGAATTTGGAATCGATTCAGGAGGGCTGCAGGGGAAGAGGCTTCATGGATTTCGATTCCCAAGCATTCAGCCCGCTCGGTCCGTGCGCGATGAGCAGCCTGTTGCAGCCAATCCACGAAGCGAGTGAGATCGGATTCGTGGCTTTTCGGCAACAGATTCGTATCAAAGATCATGACCTCGTCTGTAGTCGTGTTGTGCAGCGCCGCGAGGAAATGGGTGGTATTGGGTATATCCATGCCAAGCTTGAGAAGCCCTGCGCGGATCGCCGGATCATTGAGTAACCCCGCGAGGACTCTTGCATTCACTTCACCCGTCTGTCCACCACAAGCACCGCAATCCAGTCCTGCGGCATGCGGATTGTTCGCAGTCTGGCTACCATGACCTGTCAGTAGAACGATGCGGGCAAATCCCGCAGTTAAGCTCATATTGCGAAGAATCCCGGCAACTAAATCCACGAGACTTTGCACGGTAGGAGCGTCCTCGCCCTCGCGATGGGTGAGGCATGGGCGCGGTGATGAATCCTCTTCGGGACTTGCAATGCCTGCTTCGACCTTGCGAGTCATCTTGTGTACAGTGCGCTTCAACAATGAACCCGCATAGAAGAGTCCACAGGATTCGACGAAGGTGAAGGTTGATGTTGCGGATGACCGGAAGTCCTTCCAGACGGACTTCAAACCAAGATTCTGACTCTTCTTCGTGATGGACATCTGATCGGCCTCTTCTGAACCAGTTGTGTCAGTCACGCAAAGTTTTGGAGCTAGCAGGCCTGGCAACTGCGGTCGCTCAGCGCTGGTACCAATTGGCGCGTAGGAGATGGGAAGACCGAAGAAGCCGGCAAAACCCAACGTCTGAATCGAATCTGAGCATCCTTCCAGGGCGCGACGAAAGACCTCAGAGCGAACATCGATGCAGAAGACCGCCTGCACATCCGGCGCACTTGCTGGCTCGATATGTGATTCAGAAAAACCGGACTTAAGGGACTGGCAAAGACGACTCTGGTAGGAGATCTCGATCGCTTCGTGAAAGATCCAGTCAACGGACATGTGCACGTCCGAACGTTCCCACCAATCGCGAACCATCGCCCATCCGGTTGTCCATGATGGGGGCACTTCAGAGTTGAGCAAGTGTTCGAACGCAAAGTGCTCCCAGGCCAAACGAATCGCCAATAACTGAACAATGTGGTCATCGTGCTTTTGAACCAGGTTTGCCTGCCACCGTTCGTAGGCGCACCAGGATGCCCAGCCATTGAGGCTCATCAGGAGAGCCGTCAAATAGTCTGTCCTCCCTTCAGGAGGGACAGGCAATACCTGTAATGCTTTCTCAATGAGAGCAAGAGGCTCGTCTGGCAAAGAGTGCGCATAATGCCGCAATTTGTGGATACCCATGAGCAGCCACGGGCTCCTGTCCGTTCGAGCGTGTTGCATCCAACTTTCATAAAGACTGCTTTTGCGTTGCGTTCCCCAGGAGGATTGGCAGTGATCAAAGTAGGAAGCGCAATGCTGGCTCACGTTATGCGTGACGAAGTCGCTAATGGACATGCCGTGCAGGAGATCACGTTCTGAGTCCGTGATAGCTGTAAAGAGCGGAACCCTTGGGGCGGTGGGGGACTCCCCTTCAAGATTGAGCAGAAGCTCCGCCATCGAAATAATCAGCTCTGACCTTTTTAGCGCCTCCTGCAAATCTTCAACGCGTAACGAACCTGCTTTCCATTGCTCGCGATAGAAGCTTCGCGGCATCACCATTCGCGATCCTGAGTAGCACTCGATGCGATCAGCGACGGTACGGATTGGCTCGGAGAGGAAGCCCCAATATGGGTTGACGGCGATGAACTGGTCGAGCGGCCACGTGGGGGCGATCCGCTTGCAGGCACTCTCAACCGAGTCCGCTACTGCGTTTGTTTGCTGATCGCAATCCGCACTTTGATCAAACGTTTTCATATTTTCACTCCGTTTTCATTGAACGGCTGTGTGGCGTCCCGCAGAGGTGCGACCTTCGATACTTGATTTGCCGGCCAGAGGCGGAAGGTTGCTCGCGTGAAGAGCTCATCCAGATAGAGTCCTGCGTAAAGCCAGGGATATAACGCTGACGCAAGCGCCCCCACAGGATTTAGTCGGACGATCAACTGGATGACGTAGAGCAGAACGAAACAGATCACGCAGAAGATCAGCAACGGGCGTTCTTGCGCCAGGCTAGAGGGCGCTATGGGCAGGAGTTGCTGGAAGAGACGGTCGAAACCGAAATAGACGACGGCGATGCTGATCGCTGCCGTCGAAAGAATGAGTGAGGCGCTCAGACTGCGCATCGAGACAGTCCCTGAAAGAATTCCGGCGATCGCTATCCCGACCACCGGGACACAAAACAAATCGAGAGTGCCACTGAGGCCAGAAGATCTCCACAGAACTGCCGCGAGAAATGCCAGCAGAAGACCGGAGATACCGCTTATGAGCAGACCTGGAAAGCCTGCCTTGGGGTTCGGAGGCATCATGCGCTTGAGCTTCGCCTGGTTGACCGTTTCACCGGACCCGAGAAACGCGTGTGCTTTATAAAGGGAATGCGCCAGGAGATGCAGGAAGGCCAAGCCGTACAACCCCAGGCCACATTCCATGAGCATGAATCCCATCTGGGCGCAGGTAGACCAGGCGAGATTGACCTTGATACTGATGCGGGTGGTCATGACCAGCGAGCCGATCATTGCGGTTGAACATCCGATAACCACCAGCAGCCCATACGCAGCCCACGTGGTGTTGATCACGGGAGCAAGACGAATGAGCATGAAGCCGCCGAGATTGACGACACCCGCGTGAAGAAGAGCGGAGACGGGGGTAGGAGCTTCCATTACTTGAATCAGCCATCCATGCAGCGGAAGCTGTGCGCATTTGATGATGGCGCTGATGGCGAGGAGGAAGGCTGCGACATGAATCGAAACAGGGACCGGGTGAAGCCTGGAAAGCTGCCCTGCGATTTCGTCTATTTCAAAGCTGCCCGTCTGTAGCCCTAGCAGTACCACTGCACATAGAAGTGTGAGATCCCCCAACCGGCTAGCAAGAAATTTCTTATGTGCCGCAATGACAGCCGCCTGTCGATTGGGATATAGCGTCAGCAGACCATGAAGAAAAAGTCCCGTGAGAACCCACGCTGCGAGAAACAGGAGCAGGTTGTTCGTCACCACCAGCAGACTCACGGACGCAAGCGTCAGCATCAGGTGAGCAACATACCAGGGCTCTCGCGGGTCACCAGCCATGTAGGCGCGAGAGTAGCTCACGATGACCCAACCGAGAAAGGACACAAGCAACAGCATGAGCGACTCGACCAGGTCGAAGCGGAAGCTCAAATGCCAAACGCCGAACCGGGCCAGAGAGTCGATTCGCGGAGCTCGAACGAGAGATGTTGCATGCAGAACCGCAATGGAGCAGCAAACAAGTGCGAAGAGCATCGATGAGAGGCTGGCAATGCGCGCTGAGCGCCAGGCCCTGCTTCACGCGGGTGTCGTCAATCTTGGCGGCTTCATGCTCATTCGCCTTGCACCCGTGATCAACACCACGCGGACGGCACAGGAACTGCTGGTGGGTATCGGATGTTTGACCGCAATGATTGGCTCGCTGGTCATGACTACCCGCATCAGTATCAAAGTTAATCTTGCCTGGTCTACCTGTGCCCAGATGGGATTCATGCTGATGGAATGTGGCCTTGGGTTGTACGGCTTGGCCTTCCTGCATCTCCTGGC
>DAHZQE010000098.1:0-3618 GCA_027409005.1 Ferrimicrobium sp.
TTTGGGAAGCTACCTGTCCATGGCGAGAGGGAAGCCGAGCGGTAGACCAGCTGGTCACATCATCTCATCAGCCGGCATGTTGACTCTTCCTTCGAACAGCCCACGTGCGGCAAGGCTTCGGCGCGTCATCAGTGCCTACCCTCCGTTCCATCGTGCAGCTTCTTGTCGCCGCTATCTCCGTAATCTACTCCATCTAGCGCATTTACCCATCTTGCATCCTTGCAGGCAATATCAACACGGCCGGCGGAGTCATTGCACGCATTGGAGATGGACGAGCGATGACACGAGCATGGAGTCGCTTTAGAAGCACAAGGTTGTCACTGCGCTTGGCGCGGAATTTAGGGAAGCGGCAGGCGCGATGCTTCACGGCCTCTGCGCGAAGAGATGAGATACGCAGCGTAGCAGAGTTGCCGCAGAGAGTACAGCCTGGATATAGAGGTACGCGACAAACATCTCCTTCGCAGCAGGACGGCCGTTGATCAGAGGCAGAGACATCCAACCACGACTTGCTGGCCCTCCAATGGCCATCCCCACCGCGCAACATCCTCTTCGTGCGGAAAGACAATGACGAACAAGTTCAGTCAGCATTGCTGGAATACGTTGATCATGTGAAGACAACGTATCCGGACAGCAACATCGTCTTCGAGCGATACGTGGCCGAGCAGATCCACGACAAGCTCGCCTTTCCCATCTACACCCTAAATGGCGAAGGCACCAATGTGCCATACTACGACAAAGTGGATCTGACCACCACCCTCGGCGGCGACGGCACTATCCTCCATGCAGCGTCCCTCTTTGCTACAGCTAAGTCTGTCCCCCCTGTGCTGAGCTTCAGCATGGGCACTCTAGGCTTCCTGGGCGAATGGAAGTTCAAAGACTACAAGCGCGCCTTTCGCGAAGTGTACGTATCTGGGCATCCTCCGGCACTCTCGGACAGCATTATAGATGGTGGTTCTGGCCCTCCTCTGACCACCTCGGCATCTGGCTGGAAATCCTCGGCTCTGAAAGGCAAGTCTATGGGCCCGTCTCGAGCTTCCAGGATTCTGCTCCGTAACCGCCTACGCATCGGCATCTTCGATTCCAAGGGCGAGAGACTGCCGCACGAACCTCCGTTCGCGCACTCTGGAAACAAGTGCGAAGACATCTTCGCTTTGAATGAAGTGCTCCTACACCGTGGAGCACTACCTCACCTGGCCCACATAACAATCCTCATCGGCTCACCACCTCATCAACGCACCTTGACAACAGCTATTGCGGACGGCTTTCTCGTCTCTACACCCACGGGTAGCACAGCGTACTCGCTCAGCAGCGGCGGTTGCATCGTCCACCCACTCGTTAGCAGTCTGCTGCTCACACCCATCTGCCCTCGCTCGCTTTCCTTCCGACCTGTAGTACTGCCGGCTAATACCCCAGTGACTCTTCGCATTGATGCTGAGAACCGCGGAAAAGAGATCGAGGTCTCTGTTGACGGTGTGCGGAGGGAGCAAGGACTTCGAGCAGGTATGGAGGTCAGGGTCGTGGGCGAGGAAGTCGCGATGAATGGGAGGGCTGAGAGGCAGTGGGTGGGCGGTGTGCCGAGTATCGTGCGGAGTGGAGGGAGAGAGGCGGGGGATGGGGAGGATCATTGGGTTGGTGGGTTGAACGGGTTGTTGAAGTTCAATTATCCCTTTGGGGAGGATGGGTGAGGAGGAGGGATTGAGATAGATGCTTCCCACAATAAAGCAGGCGATATTCCAGCCTCGGACAAGTTCGACCACGCGTCTCAGAACTTCTTCCATCGCACTCTGAGCCTGAAGAGCCTCGTCCCATTCCTCGCGAATAAGGAGAAAGTGACCGACACGTCGGAAGCGGCTCTGCTCTTGACCGACAGGGCGCAGTGCAAGGCAGACACAATCGTCCTAGGGCTGGTCCTCGTCGCCATACAGCATAGAGAGTGGAAGGATCCAGACCGGCTGACCCGTCACCTCGTCCCAGTCCCGATTGGTGTTGAAGTGATGACCGCGAAGGTGCGTTTGGGATTGAGGACATCTAAATAAGACTTCAGCAGCTCCGATTGGTCACAATCATAGATTGGACGTAGGTCGAGGTGGTCATGTTCGACTCGCTCCGTGTTGACCTGGAGCACCGATACCTTGATCGACAGCTTCTTGGAGCGCAGAGCACAGAACAGATCTTCGTGACAGGGCACGTACTTCACATCGACGAACAAGGCACGAGTTTCGACCAGATCGTCGTCAATGAAAGTCATGGGGTATTTTGGGACATATCCCGGAAAACTGGCCCTTGACCAGGAAGGCAGGCAGACGGTATCGCACCAATCCGCGACACTGCCAAAGACAGCCCTCTCCTGTCCAAGCTGGTGAATGATCTGAAGCTCCCGTAGATCCGCACACCTTTCGCCCAAACCCCAGATCGAGAAGCTTCTTGCCATAGCTCATGGGGCAGGCAGGACGCCGTCCGAATAGCTTGGCCGTATGCTTCGGCAACCCCAGCCCAATGGTGAAGAGCATCGACGCAGCTGGTGGATCGAGATTCTCTTGACTGTGCAACCATGTCGCCAAAAGAGTGCTTTTGTCGTGCATTCCGAAAGTCATATGGTGGAGCACAAACGTCGCTGTCTGAGGCCTCCTGGCATTCCCAGATCAGCTCTTCGTCCGTGTAATGCAATGTGCAACGAGATAGCATTAAGTCTTGGAAGCACCATTTGCGATTTGAAGTAGGTGACCATTTGGCGCAATCGTAGCTATACACGTAGTTGGACTGATGGCGTGTGCATAACAACTCCGCAACTAGCAGCATCTTCCCACCCCTTGTTCTCCACAAGCGGAAAGCTCGCATTCGGCATACCACATTAACCACCGGATGCAGGTGTCAAGAACAGGAGCAGCTCGGTTCTACTGGATATGTCGTCCATCTTGCTAGGCTCAGCGGCCTCCTTCTCAAAGTCGTCTTGCAATGTAGTCAGGCTGTCAATCCAACATGGCGGATACCCACCTTGGATGTGATATTGATGGCATCTTCGACCCCTTGCGACAGACCCAGCCATAATACTTGAACACTGTTTTCCCTAAAGTTCGATCTGGGAATTATATCTCAACCTTACATCTCAGCCGTAAGGATCCCACAGTCTCACGTGAATACATGAATGCCTCAGGCCAGATGTGGCTTTCCGCGGGCCAAGTGCTCCCGGGCCGGTCCGTCACAGGTCACGTAATCTCTCGCTGTTGCCCTCGCCGCTGTGTGTCGTCTGCAGCGAACCACGGCCCATCGACCTCACCCCCGAGCCAACCCCACTTCATCACAATCGGCAAGCCAGCCAACAAAGACACACGCGCTTTCGACGCGTATGATACTTCCACAGCCCACAGCGGCCGGACCAGCGCGTTATTCTCCCCGGCCACATTCACTGCGGTCCACCGTTCGAGCGAGGAGAGACGTCGCGGTACGGGCTGCTGAAGCCGGTCTTGGCTTGGACTTACGCGCCATCACCACCCAAGACAAGAGGAGAAGCCGTATGGACTGCAGGTGTAGGCAGGGGAAGCAGTAAACGGGATCGCAATACGTACGCGCAATACTGTCGCGACGCGCCACGTGACCGCGGCCAGTGAAGAGGCGGAA
>DAHZQE010000117.1:0-4102 GCA_027409005.1 Ferrimicrobium sp.
GGCTATGAGTGGATCAACGCAGGTGTCTCCAAGCTCTGGGGAGCTGAGTCAGCTGCCTTCTGGAGGACTGGCCTCGGCGTGAAGGGCTTTGTCCTCGGACCCGCATTACCAGGTCAACTCATTAGCAGTGAGTCCCATTCGGCCTCTCTGGCACCTCTCCGTAACCCACCATTGTAGAGCGAGTAGGTTCACCTCCGTGATCAGTTGCACGAAAATTCGCGAACTCTGGCTGACAGAGCTCCAGCACGAAAGGTCGACGACCACTCCATGGCCGCTCAATTGAGTCCTCTGGGCAGACCAGCAGCAAGCAACATATCCCTCTAATTACAAGCCGCCAGCTATGACTTACTAACATCGTGAGTATGCAAGTCACAGTGCCGGAGCGTTTCGCCCACCTCGTTGAACACTTCCCGAAGCTACCGATCCTCGTTCAGCCATCAGGTCGGCCGTGGGACGATCGGATGGCAAAGACAACCTTCTTTGTCCCTGACTATATGTCTGGCCGTGCAGGGGTAGCCAATCTAGCCAAGATGCCGGCGCTTGAGGTGGTACAGATCCTGAGCGCTGGCGTCGACAACGTCCGCGATGCTATTCCTAACGGAGTAACGCTCTGCAACGCAAAGGGTGTCCATGACGCCGCAACAGCCGAGATGGCCGTGACGCTGACTCTGGCTTCGCTACGCGGACTCGGTCGCTTCCGCGATCTCCAACGCGAGGCTCGTTGGGACAACCAGAGCTTCTCATCGTTGGCCGACCGCAACGTGTTAGTCATAGGCTACGGATCGATCGGTGCCGCCATTGAGCAACGACTCAATGGCTTTGAGGCCCAGATCACCAGGGTTGCAAGGGTTGGCCGTGTCACTCCGGTGGTCTATGGTTTCGACGAGCTTGATGAGCTCATCCCTAAGGCTGACATCATCATTCTGATCGTTCCGTTGACCCAGCAGACCAAGGGAATGGTAAACGAACACTTCCTGGAACGGATGCACGACGGAGCCTTACTGGTCAACGTTGCTCGCGGGGCAGTTGTAGATACGCAGGCGCTCATCCGCACCTTGGCGACCGGGCGGATAGCCGCAGCGCTAGACGTCACCGATCCCGAACCACTTCCATCGACCTCACCGCTCTGGCAGATGGAGAACTGTCTTATCACCCCTCACGTTGGTGGCGACACCGACGCCTTCCATCGCCGGGCGGAGCAACTCCTTACTCGCAACATCGATCGCTACACCAAGGGTCTGCCGTTGCTCAATGTCATCAACGGCGAATACTAGCAAAGGTCAACGCTAGACATTTGATTTGAACTGTTGCCAGTCCAACCTCCGATTGTGCAACCTCCATCCATCCTCGGAGGGAGCCGCTACCACCCTGTTAACTAAGCACTCATGACACGATGCTGAACTAGGTTCAGCCCTCGGAATCGAATCCCGAGGCGCAACCTGGGTCAACGACAACCAACCGTTTGAGAGAGCCACCGCTACACCTTCGAAGCGCAGCCTAGTCCCACAGATAGTGGAGACCCATGCCGCCTCGGAATAGCCCTGCGCAACTAGTTTCGCTCTGCATCACCGATACCGGTAACGTTGCCGCCAACGTATCCAGTCGGCCAAACAATTAGCAGCGGATCAGCGAGTCCCTGCCTTGGATGCTCATCTCCCTCTTGGCTCCCAAGCGAGAGAATCAAGGATTGCCCGAACATCGTCAAGTGTCGTCAGTGGGTTCACGAAGCAGAAGCGCAACACCTTTTCACCATGATGCTCCGTCGGCAGTACAAAACCCACCCCATCACGGAGAGCCTGCATCGACCAACGATCATAGTGATCTGGGTCCCATCCATTTCGTCGAAACAAGACAACGGACAACTCGGGCTCCATAACCAGCTCAAGATACTCTCGGCGCTGAATCTCGGCAACCGTGGCTCGCGCAAGATCGATCGAAGACTGGATCCCCTCTTGATAACGCCGACTGCCATGGACCGCTAGCGAAAACCAAAAAGGGAGCCCACGTACGCGGCGGCTCAAATGGTAACCATAACTTGACGGGTTCCACTCTTCGGCCTTGTTAATGTCGTCGAGGTAGGCAGCCTCCTGTGTTAGCGCGTGCTTGGCATACTTGGGCTCACGGTAGAGTATTGCAGCGGCGTCAAACGGTGCAAACAACCACTTATGCGGGTCGATCACAAAGGAATCCGCAAACTCAATACCTTCGAATCGCCAACGCTCCTTGGAGGCAAGGGCCGCTCCGCCATAAGCACCATCGACATGCAACCAGAGATCGTTTTCGCGAGTGAACATACTCACCGATCGAAGATCATCTACCAAACCTGCATTCGTCGTTCCGGCGGTCGCGACCACCGCCACGATAGATCCACGCACCTCCTCGGATAGCTCTGACCAAACTTTCGCCAGGTTCTCTCCGGTCAACTTAGAATCGGGGCCGGTTGGAACGTAGATAACCTCGAGATCCATCAGACTCGCGGCCGAGGCGATAGATGAGTGAGCCTCATGCGAAGATAGAACTCGCCAACGATCGGGGCGTTGAAAGTCACGTCGCTCCTTCATCCGCTGGCGGGCTGCATGCAAACCCGAAAGGTTAGCCAACGATCCACCTGAGACGAAGGTGCCACCAGCAGAGGCGGGCATACCGGCTAGGTCCGCCAACCACCTCAGCGCTTCGTTTTCACAATGGACGGCACCGGCCGCCTCCAGCCACGAGGTTCCCGAGATGCAGGAGGCTGCTACCACCATGTCAAAGAGTACTGCTGCCTTCGTAGGAGCAACTGGAACAAATGCGAGGAAGCGAGGGTGGTCGCTCGATAGCGTTGCAGGGGCGTATCCCTCGATGAAGCGACGAAGAGCCTCCTCCCCACCTATGCCATCTTCGGTCACATTTGGTCCATACAACGCCTCGAGTTCAGCCTCGCTCTTTGGACCGTCGAGTGGTGGAGGTTGGAGGGCGACGCGCTCCAATGCATACTGGACAATTGCCTTCTCTAGCTGGAGCGTCTCCTCATCAAGACGGTGCACGGGTCCTCCTCTACGAATTTGAGCCAATGAGTGAGTTTATACGAAAGCTGGATAGGTTCCTAGTTTGCGCACAACGCTGTTACAATTGACTAGACGATACAGGTGGACCTGACCAAGGAGTTCCGATGCCCGCCTCAACCTCCACAACCTCTGGTGCACTTGATGAGGTGCTCTTCACACTCGGACAATCGCTCCGAAGGCTGCGCATCTCCATCGGAGATGAGTCCGACTTCGCCTATGCCATCGGTTCTGGGTTCTGGCAGCTCGTCTTGCTCGGCGAACGCGGTGAGGAGCGGGTATCGGAGATCGCATCGGCACTCAACCTCGATATCTCGACCGTATCACGCCAACTCA
Organism: Ferrimicrobium sp.; assembly: GCA_027409005.1. Taxonomy (GTDB): domain Bacteria; phylum Actinomycetota; class Acidimicrobiia; order Acidimicrobiales; family Acidimicrobiaceae; genus Ferrimicrobium. Next base: position 3,381 of record DAHZQE010000117.1, read on the forward strand.
AGCTCCTGCAATCGCGCGGTCTTATTGAGCGAGCTCCAGACAAGTCGGATGGACGAGTCTCTAAAGTGCGCCTCACGCCACTAGGCAAGAGTGTTCTCGATCAACTTGTTGAAGCGCGACTCGCGGTGATCAACGACGCGCTCACATCGTGGGACCAGACTGATATAGATGCCCTGATAGCCCTGCTTGACAGATTCTCGCGAGATCTCGGGGCCTCGTTGACCGATCCCGACATCTGTTCGGTGTCTCCACAAATTGGGCACGGTCCAGAGTCGCCTAATTGAGCGCGTGGCTAACGATACTCGATTAGCTTTCGTCTTCGGCGGAGGAGGAGCTCGTGGTGCCTGCCAGGTTGGCATGCTACGCGAGCTCCTCCAGCTCGGGATGGTGCCCGATCTCTTACTCGGAGTTTCGGTCGGTGCCCTCAATGCAGCCGTCTTCGGGGAACAACCGAATCTAGACGGCGTCAGAAAGCTGAGTGAACTTTGGCTCGGAGCACCTTTACAGTCGCTCTTCCCGCGCAGGCGGACTCTCCGTTATCTGAGCGATCGAGAGTCCGTCCACCCATCCTTTCCTCTGCGCAAGCTCATCACCGACAACCTCAGCATGCAAGACTTAGCCGACACAAAGATCCCGCTACACGTCCTACTCGCCGACACTCACACTGGTGAAGAGTCCTGGTTCGACGAGGGCCCCATTGTCGACATCCTCTATGGCTCAGC
>DAHZQE010000119.1:0-4840 GCA_027409005.1 Ferrimicrobium sp.
TTGGTTGGACGGCTGGAAGTTGCGGTTGCTGTCATAGTTGCAGTGCTTATCTGCTCGTAAGTGTCATCGGTAAAGCCACCCGAAGAGATCTGGTGCGTTCAGCTGGGCGAAGACGTTGGCCCCAGCGTCAATGCCATACGAGAACAGGCAGGAATTGGCGCCGTTGAGCGACGCAGCCGCAAGAGCGTGGAAGGTCACATACCCGTCGAGGACCAGGTTTACACTGCAGTCCGGCACCTTCCATCGGGCGTCGAACACGATGCCGAAGGTAACGGTGGGCTTCAAGTGCATCGTGAGCTCTCCATTGGCGGCGACAGATGCGTCAAGCGTAGGATGGCTCATCGATTGGGTGCCAGACATATCGACATTCTTGAGATCCTTCGCCGGGAATTGAGCATTTTGCGGGTAGGTTTGCTGTATCCTGGTGGGAGTCAGTATGATAAGCTGAGGCACGGACGGTTGACAGGCTTACTGCCAGGAGGCGATTTCGGCCCGCGCCTCAATCTTGCCAGAGACCGCCAAGGTAGCGTCGACGCGCCCGTAGACAGCCAGATTAGGCCCGACCGTGACAATACCCGGCACGCGGAAGGTTGCACCCGGGAAGCTGTCAAGGCCAATCATCTTGACATCGCCGGAGGAATAATGCAGTTGTGCCACTGCTTCCAGGTTGAAGGTCGTGACAATGTTTCCATCGTTCTTGAAGTAAAGATACGACTTACTGAGGTCGGGAGGGAATCCTAACGTTGTGATAATCGTGAGGCCGAACGAGGTGTCGATCTGAACGTGAGCATCTAGCGTAGCTTTGAGATTGCCTTGTGCTGTGGCTGGACCAACAGGACAGCTGTACGAAGTGAAAATTAGTGGGAGGAAAGCGCAGGCGTCGAAGCGGCGATTGAGTGGGCTTACGGTCCAAACTGCTGGTCGATCAGGATGACTGATAGATCCTCGTTGACTGTATGATGGAATTTGTTGGTGACTTCTGCTTGCCCAGTAGCTTTGTCGTGTCAGCAGCAATTTGGAGCAGAGGTCTCAGAGAGTGGCGCTGCAACTTACTGACAAGTTGCGTTAGCCACGCAATAACGTCCTGGCCGAACCATCGCTTGTGTAACTCGTGCTTGTCTAGGGCGCCGAAGTGATAGGCATCTCGCCACTCGTTCTCCAGCCAGCGCTTGCGATTCTGTCGAAACTCCTGCATCTCGCCACGCTTCTTTTTGCTTTGGCCGGGACGATCTATAACGGAATCCCAGTAGCCCTCTGCAAATAATCGTCAGCATGGAAGCCAGAGAGTCTTAAGCCTGACACTTCCTCACTCACCCTCGTTCGAGAAGTCGATTCTCATCTGGCTGTCTCCGAAGGCTCGCGGAACCCGCTCAAAGCGATAATCAAACGTCAAGTCGTACACCGGGCCGGCCAGGTTGCGCTTGCGAAGATGGTGTGGAATTGTCTGGTTCCCAGAATGCTTCATCGTCTTGACAACGGCGTACTTGCCGGGTCCGCAGCCCAATGGCATTTCGATAATCGTCCCTGGCGCCCCAAATCCTTTGTGGATGTCGTTGCAGCGGCTGTCGTCGGAGCCATCAGTACAGAACATCCGAACAGTCTGCTCATCTTCGCTTTCATCATCGAAGCAATCAAAGACTTCCCAGGGAGAACCATCTCTCTTGCTCAAGCTGACTTGGACTTCGCTCGGTGCAGTAATGACGACGAAGCCAAAGCTCGCATGGTCTGGATTGTCTTGGCCCTCGACCTTACCGGTGCCCCAAGTGTCGTCTACCTCGAGATTGAAGATGGGATCGGCGATGTTCGAGGGGGGTGGCGACGGGAAAAGGTCTTGCAGAGGCACTGGGAGAAACGGGCTCTGGCCGCTTGAAGGAGTGCAACAGAATGCTCTCTGGCGTCCGTACATCGGAGCGCAAGTCTCGCCATCGCCGAAGTAGCTGTTAGTCAGCTCGACTTCAATACCAGTCGCACAATGGTTGTCGTCGCAGGAGTAGAATCCCTTGCCAGTAGTCCCCGCCCTATAGCAGAACATACTCGTCAGTGGCACGGCCAGGCCGTAGCAGAATACGCAAAGCTTGATGATGGTAATGCTCACCAATAACAGTTTTTCCAATTCTTTGCCTCTGCTTTGCCGCAGCAATAGACTTTCTCGTCCTGAATATCGAGTCCGTTAAGTGCGTTGGCCAAAGCATCTCCGACCAAGCCGGCAAGCGCAATAACAGGGTCGATGTCTTCGAGGAATGTGCCGGCGAATGTCATGAGCTCTTGGTCGCTGCGGCACTGATCCTGCCAGCCGCAATTTATTCCAGCACCATCTGCTACTTCGGGGATCGGACAGCAGTAAAATTGTCGCCCATCAATGCAGTGATGGTTCTTGTCAGTCTTAGAGCCGTCTTTGCTGGAAGCAAGCGCAACTTCTCCGCCATGGCATTGGCCGTTGCATAGGCTACTGGTCTCACCACCGCGCCAGTGGCAAGTGGACGGATCCGGAGCCGACGAGATCGGGCAGCATAGCTTTTGGTCTTTGCCGCCTTTCGGACAGGCTAGAGTTGTGATCTCGATCGTACCAGCAGAGCATGAACCGCCGCAGCTGGTGGTCTCACACGCTCCCGGTTGCTGATTTTGCCAGTAGCTGACGTTGTTGGCGATGCTGACGGATTTCAACTCCTGCGGGTACAATACGCCTCCTGTTAATTAAGTATGGTGGTCAGCATAAACTCGCTTGCCACGAGAATAAGCACGTACTCAACGCATCGAGGTTGCTATCATCCTGATCGATTGACCAGATCAACAGACCGCCGAGTCCCAGGTCTTATGTATTGTGTCAGCAGGTGAGCGTGGCGTATTCATCAGTCGGGCATCCATACCATTTGCGTAGTGGATCTTCTGCTGAAACGTTTCTTCGTCATCGTATGAGGCCCATTGATTGGAGTTCCAGCTGAAGTATTTGACGCCGTCTGTCTTGTCATAGGTAGGGGTCACTCCGGTAGAGGAAAGGACTTCGGTAATTTCGCGATAGCTCAAAGTTCCACTGTTCTTGGTACAGGCTCCTTGAGTGCCACCTCCGGAGAAGGGACATCCTGGTGTGTTGCAGGAAGGGTCTTTGAGCGTGAAGGTCCGGGAGTAGAACGCCAGTCCCAGGTTCACCTTGCCCGGGTCAACGCCGTTTCGCCAGAGCAGATCCAGCGCCTGGTCGATTTCCGTAAGGTTTGTGTGTGCCTTGAACGCGACGCGAATTAGTATTTGACGCCATCATATTTCTCAATGCGAGGAGCTATACCAAAACTTGATTGCCAATGGGATCGTTACGATCCCATACGCCATGGAGATCGTATGTCATGAAATTGACGTAGTCTGCGGCGGCTACCATCTCTCCAATCGGGAACCATCGCAAGTACCAATAAGAAGTAGGCGCTGTGAAGGATAGATACTTCGGGCTTGCATCGCCCTTGAAAGCAGATTGGATCTCCTTGAGCAACAATACGTAGTTGTCTCCATCGACAGTTGTGTTGCCCGGTTGGTTTGGCTGACGATCAGTTGCGCCAGGATACTCCCAATCGAGATCGACGGCATCAAAGCCGTAGTGATTCATGAAAGAAAGAAGGTTTGAAATGAACGTGGCTCGATTGCTCTTCGTCGAGACCATCTTCCAGTACACGTCTTGGGTGTTGGTGCCATTGTCATTAAAGGTCCAGCCTCCGAGAGAGATTCCGACAATGAGAGCAGGGTTCTTCTGCTTGAGGTTCGTGATGTCGCTGAAGGTTGAACTGGCAGTATTTGGCATCGGGGCGATCTCGAAGGAGTCTGCGCATAGTCAGCATGTAAACTTGGATGCCAGGATGCTTTCGTAATGCTGCGCACCCGGACTGATATAGCCAAATGCATAGTTAAGATGCGTAAGGTCGTTGGCGGGAATCTGGTTGACCTCCATGCCCATGCATTGGGAGCCAATGGCCCATGATTCGTAGTAACCAATGATTCGCTTCTGTACATTGCCGCCAGACGATCCAGAGGACGGCTGTTTGCAGCCGCTCTGACATCCAGTGCCACAGAAGGCCGAAGTCGTCCCGCAGAAGCCGTACTGGCTGCAGCAGACGTTCAGCGGACACTTGGCATTAGGATCTTGCGCATACTGTCCGCACGCGGCTTTCGCATCGCATTGAGAGATGCATCCTGTACCACAGTACGTCGGTCCGTAGCCACAGAATCCGCTAGCGCCGCAGCAAGCTCCGTTGCTACAAGGATTGCTCCTGTCGCAGGAGTATGAGCCGTCCGTTCTTGGCGCGAGCAGAGTCGTTCCCTCAAGATTGGGAGTCACATCAGTTTCTGGCGTCCGAGCTGGATGGAGGCGTTTGTGGGACGAATGCGAGGCCGCGCGAGCCGGAGCAACAAACAAAATGCCATGTAAGAGAGCGAAGGAAACTCCGAGCAGCTTCATCATGGAGATACGACAGCACGCCCGTACTAAGACGGCGTAGAGAACGACAAGAAGCGCAGCAAATGAGCGTAGTGAGCGACGGCGCCCGTGAAGGTAGGTCGTCGAAAATCCTATGAATGCATCGAGAACATCCAGATATACGCAAAATTGAGCCAACGCTCGCCCGGCCGCTTAGTAGCATCCTCCGCACTGTATCGCGCTCTGCAGACGACCGGGATGGGAGGGGAGCGAGCCATGATCCTCAGGAGTGCATCGCTGGGTCGAACAATGTTTTCAGCTCCGCTTGATTGAGAAATTGCATGGGGGCCGCTGGGCTCGTTCTGACAGCAGAAAGAACACATCCGGAAGGTGATATTGCCGAGGCATCTCTGCACGAAGTCTTGGCCTATGCCGACCCTCCCT
>DAHZQE010000136.1:0-17406 GCA_027409005.1 Ferrimicrobium sp.
AGGGAGGAGAAGCCGGTGCCGAAGTCGTCCACCGAAATTCGGATACCGATCTCGCGCATAAGAAGATGTTGAAGAAGACGCGCTGGCAGCGACGCGCTGGTCGTTAACTGATTCACGGTTTGATCATCACCCCCAGGCTTATCGCCTGGGGGTGATCTTTTTTCATAACTATCCGTGTTCGTTCAACTCTGGCCTCGCTAGCGTGTGACACCCGACAACGACTACCGACCCAACCAATGTACTCAACATCGCCAGTTCTAGTTCTGGACTAGTCCTTTGTGATACCAGACCAAGTTCGGCAAGGGTAGCCTCGGCAAAAAGAGTAGAACCAGAACCAGCTAGCATTATCGGCTTATGGAACCGCGCCTCCAACTCGTCGGCGAGCAATCGCAACTTAGGTTCAACCTCACATGCCGCAAGGAAAAGATCATTACCTCCCCCATCGCTCCCCACCCGATCAAAGGCACGATAGACGGCTATGGTAGAGATCGAGAACTCGGGCAGGAAGAGGACGTAATCGCGTCGTAGGTCAGGAAGGAGCTCAACCTCATCACCAATTCCGCTGACGTGCACATGTCCACCAACCAACGATGGAGGCACATCCGCTCCCAAGATGGCGGTAGCCGATGGATCGCCCTGGTAGCCAAGCGCGCGCAGCACCGCAGCAGCATCACTCGATCCACCTCCTAAACCGGCGCTCTGTGGAATCCGCTTCTTGACCTCCACTTGAGCAGTCGCACCTAGAAAATCGAGAGCTCTGACCACCGAGTTGGAGGCGTCGACAACAACACGATAACGGTCAGCGTCGCCGAGAAGAGGATCTGCTACCATCGTCACGCCACCAACAGAGACAGCGGTATCAACCTTGAGGAGATCTGCAAAGGATAAGGCAACCATCTCGGCCTCGATGAGGTGATAACCGTCGCTACGCCGCGAACGCACCTCGAAGCGGATCGTCAGTTTGGCTGGGGCCTCAACGTGGTGCACCAATACCAGCCTCCTCAAGGCCCTGGGCGATGGCGATCCACTCCTCCATGAGCAGCGATTCGGGTCGTCTTGTCACCTCGATGCCAAGCGACGCCACCACAGAACTCTGTTCAGAACTTAGCACCCGGCGCAACATCTGACGACGATGTCCGAACGTAGTCTTAATCACCCAAATCAGGGTGGCGTACAGGCAAGGATCGACGACAGAGATGGGGTCTCTTATACGATCCAAACGTATCACCTTAGAGGCCACTTTCGGCGACGGGATAAAGACCGAAGAAGGAACAGTCAACACTGACCGAGTTCTAGCCATCAACGCTACATGAACCCCGAACGCCGAGGAGTTCCGACTACCCGCCGGGGCCAACAGTCGGTCTGCCATCTCCGCCTGAACCATGACTACCATAGATTCGACATACCAAGCGTGTTCGAGTACTCGAAGAATGATTTGCGAAGCTATGTTGTAGGGCAAGTTTCCGACAAGAACTGTGGGCAAAAGAGCAAGGTCAGCGTGAACGAAATCAAACTGTAGCGCATCGCCGTTGACGACGTCGACATTTACAATCTGCCGATCCATCAACAACGATTGCAACTCAGCAACGAGCGCACGATCAGCCTCAATTGCTAGTACCTGCTCGAAAGACTCGGCTAGAAAAATAGTGAGAGACCCTGCTCCCGGTCCGATCTCGATCGCCCTAGGAAGCTGCCCAGCGGCCGCCTCACTCGCTATCTTGCGCGCAATATTCGCATCAACAAGGAAGTTTTGACCGAGCGCACGCGACGGCTCGAAGCCTTTTGAGAACAATCTGCGCTGTAATTCAGATTTCGAGACACCAGTCGCCAATTATTGCCAGTGTAGTACCGCTTGCGTCAGCCCCTGGCCTAGAGGAGCGATGTTTGCGAACGAAGCCGGCGACAGATCGAGGATTCGACCACCAACGTATGGGCCGCGATCATTGACGACACAATTGGTCGATGCCCCACTGTAAGCATTGGTTACCGTCACCACCGTTCCAAATGGAAGGCTCGGGGAGGCGCAGGTGCCCGCTGGCGAACCATACCACGACACAACCCCCGACTGTGAATACTCCGGAGGAGGTGGTGGTGGAGGAGGAGGTGGTGGTGGTGGCTTTGGTGGCGCTAATGGGATCGGCAGTGGACCAGGCGATGGAGTAGGTGGCGCGACCAACTGGGTTACGCCCTCGGTGGCGTGAGCCATCGGTCCTAGATTCTGTAGCACTGCCAAGCCATTTTCACTCAAGAGCGTGACCTGAGATGTCGATGAATAAGTAACTGGGAGCACTCCGGTGTTGCTAACGGATTGCGGAAGCCCAGCGGCACTGTAGTTGGCTAGAGATATACTCCCTAGCTGCGTCGTGGCCGCCCAACTGGAGGCAAGAACAGAAGCGACGCCAATCGCTATTGGCACCGCCCTACCCATGCATACCAACCTCTTGCGAAGTATCAGAGCGAAGTCCTTCCACTCGACAATAGAACGGCAAATTCGGCAAAGCGAATCTGCAAGTGGCACAAAGGCCTTGGTCAACCTAGCCTGGCTAAGCTACTCGCCCGTCACTTCTCGGCAGATTTTATAAGTTTCTTTATGATAATTTAAATGCATCTATTGTATTCTGCCACGTCATCGTAGCAAAATCACGCTCTTCGACTCCTCGAAGCTGGGCCAGGAACGAGGCAGTGATCGCTACGTTTCCAATGACATTGGGTCGACCTCGAAGCGGTACAGGCGCCAGATAAGGTGCGTCCGTCTCCACCAAAATGCGATCATCTGGAGCCATCAAAAACGACTGACGAACATCTTCAGCGTTCTTGAAGGTTGCAATACCCGAAAAGGAGAGATAGGCGCCGTAATCGAGCGAACGTCTCGCCTCCTCAGGTCCACCAACAAAACAGTGCATAATTAGACGATTCGGAACTCCCTCATCGTCAAAGATCCGAAACGTATCCTCCCAGGCGTCGCGCGTGTGGATCACAAGCGTTCGATCGTAGCGTTTTGCTAAAGCGATCTGCGAACGAAACGCAGCCTCCTGGCTCCGTGGGTTTGAATATTCATAGAACAGATCGAGACCGCATTCTCCGATGCCAGCGACGTCCTCCGGGTTGGCCTCGACGAGCGAGGCAAGTATGCCAAGATCATCCTCGGTGGCAGAATCCGCATCATGAGGATGAATCCCCACCGAAGCGCCAACCACAAGTTGAGGATGACGTTGGCGCAAATCAGCAACAAGTTCAACCATGGCCCGGGATGATGCTACCGAAGTCCCGACGGCTATAAAACCACCAACACCTTGGGCTTGCATGGATTCAAGCTCTGAGTCGATTCCGTCACTGGTTGGATGAGCATGTGAATCAATCCACATCACTACTTTTCCTTCTGCAGACGAGGAAACAACGGTTCAGCACGGCTGAGCTCGCTAACTTCGCCTCCTGGACGCCACTCAAGCGGACCCAGATCGGACAAACCCAAGCGCTCGATAACTCCATGCGCTGCTTGCGGGATAGCAGGGCTCAACAACAGCGCTGCGAGTCGCAGCGCCTCTCTGATCGTGCCAAGGCACCAAGCGCTCTCAGGATCATCCACAGGACGCCTCCAGGGTTCATAGTGTTCGAGCAGCGAGTTCGAAGAACGCACCATCTCCATAGCCGCCCCTATAGCGACATTCGGATGGAACTCATTCCATGCCGTGATTCCATTAGAAACGAACTCCATCAAAGTTACATTTCTTTCATCTAATGATGGAACCAATGGAGCCTTGCCTCCGAACTTCTGAACAATCAGAGCTACCGTTCTCGACACTAGATTACCCAAGTCGTTTGCCAGATCAGCGTTATAGCTCGCGCGCAAACGCTCGAGGGATACGTCACCATCTGCACCAAAACTTGTGGAAGATAGCAAATAATACCGCAGCGTGTCTGAAGACATTTCACGGACCACTGAAAGCGGATCAATCTGATTGGAGCTTGACTTTGACATCTTAGCACCATCCACTAGCAGCCAACCAGTAACTAGCAACTGTGAGGGCGGATCTATACCGGCGGCGAGGCACATGGCTGGCCACCAAACGGCATGAAAGCGAATTATATCCTTACCCAGCAGGTGGTGTACCGCAGGCCACCATTGTGCAAAACGTCCAGTATCCTCGCCATACTCGATAGCAGTAAGGTAATTGATCAACGCATCATACCAGACATAAAACACGTGATTATCATCCCAAGGAACCTTAACTCCCCAAGTTATTGAGGTTCGAGTAATAGAGATATCTTTTAGTCCTTGACGAAGGAATCCAAGCACCTCATTTGCCCGAAACTCAGGAGTAACTCGAATCGCACCCGACTCGTACAGTTCAATCAATCGATCAGTGAAAGCAGAGAGCTTGAAAAAATAATTCTCTTCGCTCATCTCAGTCACTGGCCGCTCTTGGACTGGGCATCTACTGCCCTCTAGAAGCTCACTTTCTTCGTAATAAGCCTCACAAGCAACGCAGTATAGTCCTACGTAGAATCCCTTTTCAATGAACCCATTCTCATATATCGCGGTCAGGAACTGCTGAACCGTGCGATGGTGGCGTTCCTGCGTCGTCCGGATGAAATCGTCAAAGGAGATATCGAGTTCCCTCCACGCCCCCAAAAAGCGCGAAGCCGTATGATCGACCCAGGCCTGCGGAGAGACTCCGTGCTCATCAGCCGATTGTTGTATCTTTAAGCCATGTTCATCGGTTCCAGTTAGGAAGAGTACCTCATCGCCGAGAAGTCGATGCCATCGCGCAAAAGCGTCGGCGTTGATCGCGGCGTAGGCTGTTCCGAGGTGCGGATCTCCATTCACATAGAAAATTGGTGTCGTCATGTAGAAGCGACTCATTGCGGTAGTTCCAATCCATCGTTGCTGCTGAAGGCTAGTTTACTCCGGCTATGTCCGCTCAGATCGACTCGAGAGCATCTGTTGATAGGCATCTCGGGCAGACACCTCCACCACCTCGGCATAAATCGCTGCCGCCTCCTTAGTTCCAAGCGTAGAGCGAGCTAACGCCAGCAGGAGTCGATCACTCTCTGCCTCTGTCGGCACCACAGCTCGGGCCCCGTCGATCACGATCGCCCACTCCCCTCTTGGTTCAGTCCCGCGCAACCATGTGACAGCAGCGGACAGAGTTAGCCAATGCATCGACTCATGGAGTTTGGTCAGCTCTCCGAGGAGGAGAACCTGGCGCGAACCATCGATTGTTGCCAACTCAGCGCAGGTCTCATATAGACGTTTGGGTGATTCCAAAATCACCCCTACCGAGGGCGAGCTCATCACCTGCGCTACCATCTGAGACCTCTCTGCTCCACGCCGAGGAAGGAATCCAAAGAAGCATGCGGTAGAGATAACCTTAGGCCATAGTGCCATGGCAGCTGCCAGCACAGACGGCCCCGGAATCACGCGAACCTGCATCCCGTGTTCGAGAGCAAGAGCAATGAAGACCGCCCCTGGATCAGAGACACCAGGCATGCCTGCATCAGAGACAAGCGCAACGTCACCGATCTCGAGTGCGGATAGCAACTCGGGTTCGGTGATGCGGTGCCTGCCCTGGTAACCACGTAACGCTCGAGGACTAATACCGACCAGATGACAGAGACGTCCAATCACCCGAGTGTCCTCGGCCACAATCAAGTCGACAGCACCCAGGCACTCCTTTGCACGTGGAGCTAGATCACCGAGGTTACCGATCGGAGTGCCGACCACAAACAGGGTGTTGGTCATGACCGAATCACGAGTCGATCTCCCACCGCTGGACTCTCGACGGCAACTATATGCCGAGGCAACACTATCACCCTTTGAGACGAGAACATCAGCCATGGATGAAGTGCTCGCAGTTCTCTAACACGGCGGACCACCAGGTCACTATCGAGAAAAATCGCCACACCTTTCGTCGCCCGCCCCACTCCTGGCCACAGGACAATCCCTGAACCGACATCGATCGCCATGTCGAATACAGCCCTCAGTGACCAGCCAATCGACCGTGCTAGCATGAGCGACGCGAGCACCTGACCACGAGAATCAAGCAACCATGCCATCGTAGTTAGACGTTGAAGCGAATCTCGAGTACGTCGCCGTCGGCGACCAGATAATCTTTCCCCTCGAGTCTTAGTTTCCCGGCAGCCTTTGCTTTAGACCATGAACCTATCTCCAGAAGATCCTCCCAGAAGATCACCTCGGCACGAATGAAGCCTCGTGCGAGATCCGAATGAATGACTCCAGCACAAACGACAGCATTCGAGCCTGAACGGAAGGTCCACGCATGGGACTCCTTGTCACCGGTTGTAAAGAAGGTCCGGCGATCTAGCGCACGAAAGGCTGCTTCTGCGATACGTTCTAGTGCAGGTCGCTCAATACCGAGGGCCTCAAACATCTCCTCGCGTTCCTCCTGGTTGAGACGGACAAGCTCAGACTCGAGCTTCAGGCTCGCCGATAATACCACCGGATCGCCCCCTAATTGGGCCGACACCTTTGCCTCTAGAGTTGGATCCCCTTGAGGGTTGTCCTCGTCAGTATTGATGACCGCCAGTACCCGCTTGTTGGTGAGAAGAAACGAGTTGTGGAGAGTAGCGAGCACATCGGCACCAAGGTTCGCTCGATAGATCGGTGTACCGTCTTCAAGCACAGCACGCGCAGCTTCAAGCGCCTCGATCTCACCGGCCAAAGACTTGTCAGCCCTGGCTGCGCGTTTCCGTCTGTCCAGAGTGCCTTCGATACTTCCAAGATCGGCGAGAGTCAGCTCAAGTTCGAGCGTCTCCAGACTCGAAAGCGGATCACTCTCCCCTGGCACCTGATCGTCAGTGAAGGCGCGCAACACATAGACGATACCATCAACCTCACGAATCTGCCCAAGAAAGCGGTTCCCCAATCCAGCACCCGTCGAACTCCCAGAGACAAGACCAGCAATATCGGCGACCTGAATATGGGCGTAAACCAGTTTCTTCGACTCATGGAGCACCGCAAGCTTGCGCAGGCGTTCGTCCGGCACGACCGCCTCCCCCACCACACTCTCGGTTGTCGAGAAAGGGTGCGGTGCAACCAACGTCTCTGATCCTGTTAATGCATTATAGAGAGTCGATTTGCCAGCATTTGCGAGCCCAACCAGGCCGAGTCTTTCCATACCAGAGAGCCTACCGCGGCGAAACGCTGGTTCGAAGGGTGCCCTTCACCGACTAACCTGTTGCACCTATGTCAAAGCGAACAGTCAAGCGAAAACTTCGGGCCAAAAAGAAGGCGAACCACGGCAAGAAGCCAAACTGCGGCCGGGGCTGATCGAGCTCCTGTAGTTCGCTTTACCACGTCCACGCCCAAAGCTATCCAGACTACCTTGCAGGCTAAATACCTTCTTGGTTGTTTTGGTGTGTCACGAATACATTTGGCCACCATCATGGGGTCCGTAATTGATCGTGCTCCAGTAACACCAGCTAACAATCATGGTCGACTGCGTTCCGCTAACAGTGTATAGAACAGTCGGGGGTCCGACCTCGGCATCTGCCTCAGCCTTGAAATCCCCCAATTATGGCTTGAAGAGCATGAGGAAAAATGCTATCAGGTACAGTGTCACCACGATTTGTTGAGTTCGCAAAACGGCAACGCCGCTCCCACGGATCTCAATGTCACTACGTTCAACCGCATCCAACAGACTGCCCAACCTGCGCTGAGCTGGCCAGCCTTTGCCGGTCAGAAGCCCGAGTGTGATAACCCAGATCGTCACCGCCGCCCAGAACCAGAGCTTAGAGATATCAGAAGCATCGCGTATCAGCAGCAAGCTAATGCCAAAGACGGGAACCAACACAACACACCACTGGGCCAACGAGACCTTGCCATCAAAGAAACGCCGCACTGAATCAGTGGGTCCTTGGTTTGCAACATCGCGGGCTGTCCATCCAGCCATAGCGTTGGCACCATAACCAATCAGCCCTGCTCCTACATGCATGATGAGAAGAAGAACATAGATCGGATTATTTATACCTACCTTCATCGTCAGATCCTCATCGTTCGGGAGCCCATCGTCTTGGCTCCTTTGGCGTCATCTCGGTCGCAACTTCGTAACCACCTTGTCTACGGCGTCGATGGCATAATCGATCTCAGACTCGCTCAATGAGGAGGCATAGGAGAAACGCACCTGGGCAAGCGCATCCTCTCGCGGATAACCAAGGGCAAGCAGGACATGAGAGGGCTGCATCGCCCCCGAGGCGCATGCTGCCCCAGCTGAGGCGCGAACACCCTGTTCATCGAGCAAGAACAGAATATCCTCAGCGCGTAAGCCAGTAAACACCGCACTGGTGATGCCAACTCGTGACTCCTCAGTGCCAACGACTACAACATTCCCATCCAGATCGGCGAGTCCTCGCTCAAGGCGATCTTGAAGTGATCTACAGATCAGTCTGTGATCTTCACTATGTTGGACAGCGGCCGAGAGCGCCTCGACGCCGGCGACTACTAAGGGCACAGATACCGTTCCGGCACGCATATCGTACTCCTGCGCACCTCCAGTCACGAAAGGGGTAATCTCGGCTCCCCGTCGCCGAAGAACCACACCAACACCGACCGGACCACCCACCTTATGGGGACTAAGTACCCCGAAATCAACCCATTCCATCGCATCGGCAACTCCGCCCCAGGAGGCCATTGCAACCAGATCCGACACCACCAGGGCCAAGGGATTGAGGCGCTTCACCAACGAGGCGAGCTCGCGTACCGGCTGGATGACTCCTGTCTCGTTGTTCGCCCCCATCACAATCAAGGCATTGATGTTGCGTGAACACGCCTTCAACGAAGTTATTGCGGCCGAGAAATCAACCTTTCCGGACGGGGTCATTGGCAGCCAGACTACACGATCACCCAGCCGCTTGAGTGGCTCCATCGCACAGCTGTGTTCGATCGGAGTCGCAAACACAACCCCAGGTCGAGCAGCTACTGCGCTTATTGCCCAGTTCATCGACTCGGTTGCACCAGAGGTAAAGAGCACCTCATCCTCACTCATCCCAAAGAGCTGGGCAGCTTTGCTACGTGCCAACTCAAGCTGATGCTTGGCTATAGCCCCAGCAGCATGTCCTGATGCAGGATTTGCGGGCGCAGCTCGGACCGCTTCGACATAGGTCGCCAAAGCCTCCTCGGACATCGGAGAAGTCGCAGCGTGATCGAGATAGACCTCCACGATCGATGAGTCTACGGAGTCAAAGCTATTCGATACGCCCCTAGTTCAGCGTCCACTCATCTAGCAGCCAGCTTCGAAAGCGCCATAACCCCCTCATAAACCTGAGCAAAGCTCGTATACAGGGGCGACGGAGCAAATCGGATGCGGTTCGGAACACGGTAATCGACCAGTACACGATGGTCACTAAACAGAGAGCTGGAGAAAGAGAGGGCCTCTGAATGCTCAAAAGTCACGTGCCCACCTCTCTTAGCCGGGTCACGCGGTGATGCAAGTCGGAAGCCCTGTGGGGCCAAATGAGCATCAAAGAGCTCGATAGCAAGCTCCGTTTGGATCACAGATTTTTGCCTAATGCGTTCGATGCCGGCATCACATACCACCCCAAGTGCCCCTTTTAGAGCAGCTAGTTGAAGCACTGGTGGAGTACCAACAAGAAAGCGTCCGATCCCGGGCACAGGCTCGTAGCGCAGTCCCATCTGGAACTGATCCGCCGCCGAGAACCACCCCCAGATCGGCTGGGTGAGTTCAGACTGTAGGCGTTCACGTGCATACAGAAAGGCAGGTGATCCAGGACCTCCATTCACATACTTATAGGTGCAGCCAACGGCGAAATCAACATCATCGGCATCTAAGGCAATGGGAACGGCACCCACTGAGTGTGAGAGATCGGCGACCAGCAGGGCACCCACGCTATGGGTGACGTAGGCGAGGCGAGCGAGATCATTCAGAGCACCAGAACGATAGTTAACCTGAGACATCACTACAACTGCAACATCATCATCAAGATACGGAGCAAACTCGTCTGGGCCCACCGGCTCATTCATCGAGGAGGCGATCAGCCGCAGTTCAAGACCATTCGATGCTGCGATGCCCTCAAGGATAAATCGATCAGTTGGAAAGTCATTGATATCCGCGACTAAAACCTTTCGATCTGGCAGAAGGGAAAGCGCAGAGAGGATGGCCTTGTACAAATTGACCGAGGTCGAGTCGGAGACAACTACCTGACCCGGAGCCGCACCAAGCAGCTGGGAACCCAGAGTCTCTCCTAGTTGAGAACTGAGCTCGGTCCAATGTTCCCAACCCCGAATGAGCTCATTCCCCCATTCATCATCGATGGTGGAGACGATCGCTGCTCGAGCGTCGTGACTCAGACGGCCGAGCGAGTTCCCATCAAGGTAGTTAACCCCGAGCACGTCTGGGACGAATCGCGCACAAAACTCCGCAAGTACGTCCTCTTGATCAAGTCGATCTATCTGCTGAGACAACTCTGACATCACAAAACCTTCCATCAGCGTCGAGGAGAAACCTTCTTCGACCGCACCCGGTTTCTACTCTACATCCTTTTCGAACCTCAAATCCTTCTGCTACTGGGGTATCTCCATCATCAGCTGGCGTCTCAGTTGCAGCTAACAGCCTGCGACTCCGTATCATATGATGGCGGCGAACGCATACGTTAGCGCGCTACTCATGAGCCTTGGAAAGGAACAAGTTGGAAAACTCTGGGTTATACCTAGCTGAACAACTCACGATACCTGCTAGATGACCTGCTAGCTTGAGTGATAAAAGGAGAGCTTGTGGATGCACATCAGTTGAGGCTTGACCCACTAACAGGTAGATGGGTGGTAGTCGCGGAGGGTCGGCGCTATCGGCCTGCAGCTATCTCCCTCTCGTCGGAGATAGCCCCTGAAGATCCAACGCGGCCGTGCCCGTTCTGTCCAGGCAATGAGGAGGCGACACCCCCAGCACTTGAGACCTATGGTCCAACCGGCTCCTGGCAGGTTCGCGTAGTTCCCAACCTCTACCCCGCATTTCAAGGAGACGCTCCAATGGTCAGCGTCAGTCATGGTCCAGTCTTCACTCAGGCTCCTGCTACCGGCATCCACGAGGTACTGATCTTGTCACCTAACCACGATGCGAAGTGGAGCGACTTCGATGCCGAACAGTCGCGCGTCGTCATGTCGGCGATGCGCGATCGAATCGAAGCGCATGCCCACTCAAAGTCGATTCGCTACTCGCAAGCTATCGTCAATCAGGGTCGCGACGCAGGTGCTTCAATGGCGCATCCCCATGCACAGCTTCTCGGCATGTCGTTCGTGCCGCGCGAACTCGCAGACGAACAGGCGGGTTTCGCTCGCTTTGTCGGTGGGTGTCTACTCTGTACCACGGTTGCACTTGAGGAGTCGATCGACTCGCGTATTCTCTTTACCAACGACCACCTCGCAGTTATCGCCCCCTATTGGTCGTCGATCCCGTTTGAACTCCTCATCGTGCCTCGTGAACATGGACCGTACATGCATCTTGCCGACCCAGAGGCACTTTTTGGTGTCGGAGAGGCGATTACTTCCTCGCTGGCAACTCTACGCGAAAAAGTGGGTCCGGTGGCATATAACCTTGTCTTCCACTCCTCCCCATATCGTGCCTTCGGCAATTTTCATTGGCATGCACACGTCTACCCTAAACTCTCTACGCTCGCTGGTTTCGAGATGGGAACCGGCGTTCAAATCAACATCGTCTCGCCTGAACTCGCCATTGAGGTGCTCACAGACGGGCCGCGACACCTCGCCGTCGGGTAGCTAGGCTCTGTTTAACAATGGTGTTACTGGGCCTAAGGGAATAGATGATTCTGGGTGGCCATGTCCCCATCACCAATCGGCTACAGTCGCGACCAGACTCTAGGCTCACCGAGAGCGGCACGGCCATAAGAGGCTTGTGTTGTCTCCAAGGCCAGGAGGGGCGAGCCATAATCGACGCAGATTTCTTCACTCAGCTAGTGCCGTATCCGGCATATCACGCTAGCAGGAATACAATGGCGACTATCTAGAAATAAGCAGAGTGCCGTCTCCGTAACTCAACCGCCGACGAGACTTGATTGCCAGAGTAGCTACAACAACCAGATGCTAACGACGCAAACGTGGCATCATTACTGGACAATCGCCGAACTATGCGAGATGACTTCTTCGAGCGAGCGCATGTTCTACGAACGCGGCCCCTCGAAGCCCAGCATCGTCTCCGAGCTGTGCTGGAGCTAGTCGCAAGCCGTATAGGTACTTGGGCACGCTCCTATCGAATACCTGCTGCGTCAGTTCGAGCACGATTGGATCCGAAAGGCCCAGACCTCCGCCTACAACTATCTTGTCCGGAGCTAGCAACCAAGAGAGATTCGATAGAAGGATGCCGAATGCCTCTGTGACCCTGCTCAACACCTCACGTTCAATGCCGGCATTCGCGGCAGCTAACTTGACCAGGTCGGGATTCTCGGTCAACAGACCCGCCTCCTTTGCCATGCGAGCAAGTGCCGTACCTGATGCGAGCGACTCACCTTCGTCCATGGCCTCAAGTCCAAGCCGCGTATGTCCCACCTCCATGGTCGAGTAGTGTCCTCGAAGGAGCTGCCCCTCATGTATGACGCCTGCCCCAATCCCAGTGGAGCAAGTCACATACAGCACCGTCGATCCACCCTTACCTGCTCCGAGCTCCGACTCTCCCAGAGCAGCCATATCCGCATCGTTTACGAGAATGACCTTCTTGTTGAGCACTCCCTCAAGTGCAGAGACGCTCAGTTCGGCTAGGAACTCTTGATCAAGATTGGGGGCGTATACCACCTGGCCTTTGGCGTGATCGACAACACCCGGTGCGCCAAACACCAACGTCTGGACATCGGCACCCTCAACCAGTTGCACAAGCTGTTCGAGTCCTTCGCCAACTGACCGCGACTCCCTGGTGCTCAATGCCGCCCGCTTGAGTATCTCGCCTTCGTTAGACACTCGAGCCATCCGAAAATTCGTCCCACCAAGGTCAACCGCCAAAACCTCGCCCATCTAACACCAACCTCCAAACTCGCTAACTAGGCCGTCTGCCTCCCTTGGGCCGCCGGTACCTGCGCCATAGAGGAGAGAAGCTGGCTGATCGAGTAGTGGAGATACTACTCGCCAGGCGGCTTCGACCGACTCCTCAGAGGCGAACCTAGACTGATCGTTGCGAGTAACGTCATCTATCAACTGCGCGTAAGGCTCCTCACCCTTGACTGGTCCGCCAGCTCGACCGACCTCCAGAGAGACTGGGGCCGAACGCAAGTTGGGACCAGGCACCTTAGCCTGCATTCTCAGGTCAATTAGGTCATCTGGCTTGAACTCAAAGATGAGTCGATTCGGCTCCGGTAGATGGTACACATCATTGGAGTCGAAAATCATGGTTGGTGGCGATCGAAACTCGATGATGGCATTAGTTCTGGTGGCGTCAACAGCCTTGCCGGCTCGAATGAATACCGGAACGCCGGCCCATCTCCATGAGTTAACCCGCACTCGCACAGCGACGAAGGTGGGAGTTGAGGAGCCTGGGGTGACGCCTGGTTCGTTCATGTAGCCACGATATTGACCGAGCACCGACTCGGCGAGTGACAGCGGCTCCATAGATGCGAGGACCTTAACCCGCTCCATAGCAACCGCCTCGCTACTCATCGACAACGGAGGTTCCATCAAAAGGAGACATAAAAGTTGAAGCAGATGATTTTGGACCACGTCGCGGAGAACACCGACGCTGTCGTAGAAGGCTCCACGACCCTCGACACCAAAATCTTCGAGCATATTCAACTCGATTCTCGAGACATAGTTCCGATTCCACAACGGCTCAAGTATCGAATTTGCAAACCGGAACACCAGGAGATTTTGAACAGCCTCCTTACCAAGGAAGTGGTCGATCCTGTAGATCTGAGACTCTTGAAACGCCTTCGTCAATACGCTAGAAAGCTGACGTGCATCCGTCAGATCACGCCCAAAAGGCTTCTCAACCATCACCCTTCCAGTCTCGGCGAAGCCGGCAGCCTCAAGTCGGTCCACCACCACCTCAAAGAATCGAGGAGGTATCGCAAGATAGAAGATTGGCTCTGCCTCTGCCTCAATCACCGTCGCCAGATCTTCATACAACGAGCCTGCGCCGTAGTCGCCCCGAACATAGGTCACTTCACGGACGAATGCCTCGATTTGTGCCTCGTCAAAATGCCCTGAATCCACGAGGAGGGAGGATACGTACTCTCGAAAACCATCGATGCTGTAATCTGTATCAGCGACGCCAACCACCTGAAGGTGATAGTCCTTGTGGTCCCGGAAGAGCGTCATCAAGGCTGGCAACAACATCTTCCTGGCTAAATCGCCCGTAGCTCCAAACAAAACGAACGGTATCTCTCTCATGGTGATCCCTCTCTCTATGGCGTTATACCTACAGGGTCATTACCGCTAGCGCGATGAACGTTATCGTTGCGATGCGCTACTACAAGGCAACGAACCTCACTCCATGCGGCAATCCTTGGCAAGTCGTTACTGCGGTCGAACCCAGGCAACACTTCCCACATGTTCTCACCCGGCCAAGTTACCTTGATGCTTTGCGTGAACCACGCGTTGCACCGCATTGACTAAGCCAACGTGAGTGAACGCCTGCGCAAAATTCCCCAACATAATCTTCTGGGTTGGGTCATACTCCTCGGAGTAGATTCCAAGATTGTTTGCCACACCGATCAGTCTGTCGAGCAACTCTTCGGCTTCGTCCACCCTATCTTGGAGGGCGAGATTCTCCACCAGCCAGAACGAGCATGGCAGAAAGACTCCCTCTGGCTCGTCGATCCCATCAACACCACCATCGGGCTGATAGCGGAGAATAAAGCCACCGGAGGAGAGATCCTCGCGAATCCTCTCCACCGTCGAGATCATGCGAGGATCCTTAGGGTCAATAAAGCCCATAATCGGAGCGAGAAGTACAGAGGCATCGAGACGATCTGAACCAAAAGACTGTACGAAAGAGCCAAGCTTTTCGTTATAACCTTGATCGTAAATCCTTTCAGCCAGACGGGTTCGTTCCTGATCCCACAACTCACGAGGTCCGTCATAACCAAGTAAGTCGAGGGTTCGGATACCTCGATCGATCGCCACCCACGCCATGATCTTGGAATGAGTGAAGTGCTTTCGATCACCACGGATCTCCCAGATCCCATCATCCGGCTGCTCCCAAACTGAAACGACATGATCGGTAAGATAGCGCTGAATCTCCCAAGCATTCTCGTCTGGTTTGATGCCGTGGTTAAGCATCTGATGGAGCACGTCGGCGACTTCACCATAGATATCCAACTGAAACTGTCCGGACGCGGCATTGCCGATGCGGACCGGTCGAGAGTTACGATACCCCTGCAACCAATCGAGTTCAAGCTCAGGAAGCCTGCGCTCACCGGCCACCCCATACATGACCTGTAACTGCTCGGCGTTGCCGGCTATCGCTCTTAGCAACCAGGAACGCCAAGCACGTGCCTCAACCGGATGACCGCGCTGCAGGAAGCCGTAGAGCGCAAAAGTAGCATCTCGCAACCAACAGAAACGATAGTCCCAGTTCCGACTGCCTCCGATCTGCTCAGGCAATGCAGTCGTAAGGGCGGCTACCATGCCGCCGGTGGGAGAGTAGGTGAGCGCCTTTAAGGTAATCATCGAACGACGTACGATATCTTCGTAGCGACCATAATCCTCTTTGGCTCCAGTCACCCAACCTCGCCAAAACGCACGCGTTCGCGTCAGCTCCTCCCGTGGACGGACTACTCTTGGGATCGCCTCTGTCGACCCGTAGAAGACGAGGACAAACTCTGCATCCTGGCCCTTTCGAACGCGGAAGCTACCCACCGAAATCATGTCTTCGCCATGCATTTCGACATCAGATTCCAGCAGCACCGCGCTAGGACCAAGGACAAACGAAAGGCCGCGTTCTATATGTCGAGCCCACGGGATCGAGACGCCGTAGTCAAAACGTAGTGAGAGCGTCACCTTCATATCAACGTAACCAGATAGCCCTTGAACGATCCGAACAATCCGAGCATGCTCCTCGCGGATAGGCATAAAGTCAAGGAGTCGAACCGAACCCGTCTCGGTATGGTAGGTGGTAGTCAAGACAAGCGTATCCTTCTCATAGGCCTGTTCGCGCCGCAGAATTGGTAGATCAGGTACTACTTGAAAGTAGCCATTGCTGTCGTCACCAAGCAGGCGCGCAAAGCAGGCATCAGAGTCGAACCGAGGAACACAAAGCCATTCGATGGCACCTTCATCAGAGACGACAGCCCCCGTATGGAGATCCCCAATTAACCCACACTGTTCCAATCCGAGCGACATTTACCACGTCCTTCTGGAACCGGTCGCAGCCTAAGCGCGACGTAGACTTACCGACGTTCCCATAGGCACCACAGGAACTCCCTACCAAACTAGCCCAACCTGGTTGAAAAGACTAAACGATCCGGCATCGTCGCCTACTCTAAGCTCAACGATCTCCAATCTAGAGAGCGGGGCTAGAACTAAGAATGGCTTCACAGCCACCTTGATAATCTGGTTGCTGGTACAAAGATGGCAACACAAGTGTCAACAAAATTCCAGGTCATACTGGCTTAGGAAGACAGAGTAACAAAGGCAAATACCGAACCCGATAGATGAGTCCAAATCAGAAAACATGTCATAGTAGACGCAGCCAGGCGACTAGTACCGCTGGAACTGGCATCCAACCCTGTCACAGGCGGACAAAAAAAGCAGCTCATCCACGTTCGCCAAAATCGCCCATCTGTCTCTGGTCAGAGCTTCGATGCTCGCACAACGTTCAAGTGGCGGTCTAGTCCGCCTATGTTGAAGTCAGATTCACAGCCCACCACGCGCGGCTCAGGTACAATCAACTGCCCTAGGTAACAAGAGAGTGGTGATGAGGATGCCCAACAGCACGGAACTTGTCGGACATATGGAATGCAACCGCATTCACTCAGCCATCTCCAATTCGAACGAAGAGGATTTCCGGCGCACCTGATGGCAGAGTCAAGCGACCGATCTATCTACTTTAGATGGCTCATTCCAGCCACTAGCTTTCGGCTCCCCGTCGCCTTAATACCCCTTGCTATCGAGTACGTCATCGGCACAGGAGCCAACTTCCGCTTTGCCTCGCTCGTGGTGGGCGCCCTCGCGGTCGGCGAGCTCTCGGTTGTCGGGATCG
This sequence comes from Ferrimicrobium sp., assembly GCA_027409005.1. Lineage (GTDB taxonomy): Bacteria > Actinomycetota > Acidimicrobiia > Acidimicrobiales > Acidimicrobiaceae > Ferrimicrobium. Next base: position 17,175 of record DAHZQE010000136.1, read on the forward strand.
TGGCAACTCGTCTTGACAACTACAGCGCCCATTTTCAGGCTAGATCCACGCTTGCCTTGCTAGCCCTTGTCGACGTCGCGCTCGTCATGGCGAGTCTCGTCCACGTACTCCTATGGTTGAGCCTCCCGGCAGCGTTGCTCTCTGGTGCCCTTACGGCACTGGGAAGCGGCAAACTTCGTCACACACTCACGCATCGGCTGCAACCAGGCTCACTGCAGAGATACCTTTCATG
>DAHZQE010000141.1:0-6760 GCA_027409005.1 Ferrimicrobium sp.
CCGGAAGGAATCCAGACCGTTGATGGTGAAGTTCATAAGATGGATGTGCTCGTCTGTGCAACTGGTTTCAAGGTGGCATTCCGGCCGGCGTTCAAGGTGATCAATGGACAAGGCAAGTCCATCGACGAGGACTGGGGTTCGAGCGTCAATCTCTACATGGGTGTCTCTGCGCCACGATTCCCGAATTATTACACCATCGTAGGGCCTGGAGCGACATGGTCCAATGGCACGCTACTGCCATCTATTGAAACGACCATCGAATACTCAGTGAAGATCATGCGCAAGATCCAGACTGAGCACATCAAAGCGATCGAGGTGCAACAAGAGGCACTGGACGAGATCTATGCCCACTTTGACGAATTCCACAAACATACCGTTTGGCAAGAAGAGTGTCGATCCTGGTTCAAAGATGGCAAAATCAAGAACCGGATCTATCTGTGGCCGGGGTCCACGATCCATTTCTTGAAGACGATCAAAGAGCCAAGGATGGAAGATTACAATATCCGGTGGCGGTACAAGAATCGGTTCGCTTTCCTTGGAAATGGAGACGTCAAGGCTACTGCGAGCAGAGATGTGCAAGGTCTTAGCACATACATGCGCAGCAGCGGTGAGTTCAACGTGCCAGTCTGTTCAATGGACGCTTGCTAATCAAGTCGAGCAGACCATGAGTGGACTGTAGACTGATAAGACGCTCGACCGCTGTGCAATTCGCAAGGTCACATCATTGGGATGAGCTTTCATCTACAGCGTCCGGGGGAGGCCGTACGCAGACAGATGTGGTCACTTGCAGCTCGATCAGGGCCAGAATTGAATCTTATGGAGTGATTGGACTTGTCATGTGCTCTTACACCACTTCTGTTGGCCCAGGAATACTTTCATAAGGCCGTAGACAGTGGAAGAGCGCAGGGACCATGATCTGCCATTTTTCCAATCTAGTAACCGGGCACGCCGTTGCCGAACGTTGACACAAGACGCCAACATACTCGATTTCCTGGTAGCTGAGGTATCTCTCAGGCCGCCCACTTCAGTAAAATTATTGATCTGGCTTTGTCGTCTAGTCAATGCGCGCTAGTAAATTGTATTGCAGCTCTTCATACACGACTTCTTGCAGTGGAGTTCACATGCAGCCTCAGCCATTGACGATGCTCCCCATTCCCGGAGACTCCAGTTGATGCACAGAAATATGACTCCTACCTCTCGGAACATCCTCGCTCCTCCCTGAAGCAGTCAGCTCATTTTCGCCGTGCCATCGTCGCCAGTCTAGCTCAGAAGGCAGTGCCATGATGCCAGATACTCTCGCAAACTCCGGCATGTCGCTGAGATTAGTGAAACCGCCCGCATTGTTGAGGTCGGGGAAGTCATCGTGGTCAAGACCGTCTCCCGTCCAGTCATCTGTACCTTGAAAGTTTGCTGATGGAAAATTGAAGTTATTCTGCGGCAGTTGCTGCGGAGGCATCGACGGCATGGCAGCATTTCCCGAAAATGCGTCTGTGTTGTCTATGTGCGTCCATCCCCCAGTCACTGAGGAGCCTTCGGTGGTGGGGGTGACCATGAATGCGTCCGGTTGAGGTTGTGGTGGTTGGAATGACAGGTGCGAGATCACACTGTGGCGGTCACTGGCATCGCTAGCCCTGTGAGTGTGGGTTCCCTTTGCCGCTGATGACGGAGGCTGCATGGACTTCGGCTCCTTAGCTTGACTTGTCTGTCTCCGCTTCGCCGTCGGACGATCGGCGGCACTTTCACTGGCTGCGGTGGTACTGCCTCTCCGCGCGGTCACTGAGGGCCGCTTGCCTTTCGACCCCTTGCTTGTGCTGATGGGCCCTCCCCGCAGCTCCACCATCACAGCATCGAGCACTCTGGACATTCGTTCGGCCGGCTGATATGCGTGTGACATGTCTCGCAGTGCGGCGTGTAGAACTTCTAAATACTGCATATTGTTGCTGCGATTTTTCGTGTCCGGAATGTATGCTAGGGCCGCAATCAGAGCAGTCGCTGCGGTGCCTGCGTGTTGCATGCCAATACAGAAGATTTGCTTGCCGTCGAACTTCTCGCGGTGATGCCAGAATATTCGGGCCATGCTCACCGCGGATTTTGTGCAGATGGCCCGGCTTGCGCGAGAGAAGTGGCTGTCGAGCGCACTGTTGCCAGCGTCTTCAGCATTTGGGCTATTTGGATCGTCATATCGGGCGAAAGGTCGATGTAGGAGTATCAGCACGGCATAGTACTGCTGATGTAGCAGATAGAATGAGTATGGCGCCGAAGCGCGATTTTCCTCAGTGTACTGTAGATCCTTTGGTAGATTCGTCGCCCATTTGTGCAACTCTCGATCGATTGATGCCATGCGGAAGTACGCAGATTGGTCCAGACTTGTTGCTGATGGACTTTGCGAGCGATGCTCTGGGTTTTCCACAATCTTGCCAGCGATCTCCATCAAGTCGATGAGCGCTTCATAGACTCGGGTATTGAGGCTTTTGTCAGGCCCGGCAGGCTGGCAAGTCCCGAGTCGCTCGAACTGATTCGCCAGAGAATATATTTCCAGGTCTGCGCTCTTCAGCGTGGTGGGCCGACCAAGGAATAATGACCAATATCGATCGTAGATGACACAAGCCCAAAGTGTCATGCGCCGGATGTCAACTTCCCGTTGCGACATACCGCTTGCGCTGCTGTCAAGATGAAGACCGATGTCGTAAGCCAAACGCATGGCCATTCCAGCATACATCCAGCCTGTATTGTCTCTTCCAACGCCCACCTCTCCGTCTGCGAAAATCAAAAGAGCAGCGACCGACGGAATACCACCAGGATGCTCCAGCTCCAGATCTAGCATATACTTTGCCTCTCGATGCAGTAGGCTCTCCCGGTCGGGCAAAGCAATGCGCTGCACATCTGGCCGTGACTTGTCCGCAAAGCGATAACCCATCGCTAAGATGCAGACGTGCAAGAAGCCTGAGTAAAATTGAGTCCGGCCATGTTCACGATCCTCGTTGAACGCTTCTTGATGTACAACATGCAATACACCATTGTAATGTTGCCAGAAGAGATTCATGAGGTACTCATGTGTCTCGAGTGGCAGAGTTCGAACGACTTTCTCGCATCGGCGGGCCTGCTCAAGGGATTCCCGGCTTGGCTTAGAGTCGTCGGCGGTGAGCTCCAGATACAAATGGTGGCTATTTGCTGTTGGGCCATAGTATCTCAGACGCCCAGAGAGCTGATCGAAACTTAGGTGTCCAGTGCTCGAAAGCAGACGAGTAACCAGTCCCTGGTTTTGATCGTCGATGGGCGTTCCGCCTGTAGCCTCGTGATGGACGGAATCTCGCAGCTCTTCTACATGAGCAGCGGCGAGATCTTCTGACATGTCAATAGCGTTATCTGTCGTGCTCGCCGGGCTTGCATTCTCCGCAGCCATATGCGCTTCGAATTGCTGTTGGGGCTGAGTAGAAGGCATCGAATCCGGCGCTTGGTCTTGATCGGTCTGCCTGTCGCCACGGGTGGTCTTTGGTGGGTAGGTGGCGTCCGGAGGCTGTGTCCCATGCGCTTTCAACATGGACTCTAAGAGCGTCACCCTATCGGTTAAGGAAGTCACGTAAGCACGTGAAATGGGCTTCCGCCGCTCGTCATCGTTCCGAATGATGCACTCCTGGCCGCCTCTCCTACACTGAATGCAGTCGCTCTCTCCTTCCGGGACAACGCACTGGTCAAGATCATAGTAAGTGTAGGTCTACTTCGCACGGCAAGACTATATCACATACGCGAATCCGGCGCTCACGGCACTGGCAACAAGCGACACTGGCTCGGTGCCTGCTCTTGTGTCGCTTTGATGAGCCTCCTGGCTCGCTTGCTCCTTGCTGGTCGTTGGTCGACCGATCAATAATTGTGTCCGCGGTTGGGTTGGAAGCTGAAGATGTCTCCATTGTGCGTGTCCAGAGGCGATGCTCGTATGAGAAGACGATGAAAAGAGCTGAGCGGCGAGGATAGGGTGCGTGGCGGACAAGGTTTAGTTGACGAGCATGCAGCCCCAGACCCTACCGCCTAGGAGAAAGCTTCAACGCCCTGGCCAACCTGGGGCTAGACGAGGCGCCCCGCATGACCACAGAGTGAGGGGAATCTCTGCGCCTGTGAATCGATCTGCCAACTGCATGCAGCTGTCGTAAGCGCCTCAGGGTTGCAAATGCTCCAACTCGCCCAGCTCTCGCCCAGCGTGGGCAACAATGGCTGTCATGGACGATCTGCTGCTCGATGTGCCCGCACTCTCCGCAGAACGTCGCGTCGGAGGTGCTTCGCTGCGGCAAGGAGACCGCTGCGCAATTCGCAGCTGGAGACAGTGCATTGAGACTTTCTAAGGGCGTGCAGACCTGGGTATTGTTAGCCGGTGTCCGGACAAGAGTGGAGTCCGCAGACGCGAGGGCACAGCCAAGAAACACTGTTTTGCAGCTAATGACTCGGGCAGGGAGGAGATGCGGGTTAACATGACTCCAGCAGGCTGAGTCATGTTGAGCCCGCGGAGCGCCAGGCTGGGGTGGTCGACTTTCAAACTTCATAGGCGCCAGAGTACTATCGAAGTGGCGCGCATTTTCAACTCTTCTCCAGAAACGATGTCTGTGCTCTATAATTGTATCGTGTGGTGCGAGCGCAAGCAGGAGGAAGCGGAGTGAAGCAAGTCCATCGTGGCGAAGGCGCTACTGATGGGCGCTGCATCGCTCTTCCACCATCGTCATCAACCGAAGCGCAGACCCTTAGGTAGCGAATCGAATACCGCGGACCTGGTGATGCCTTACAGGCGAGCGCAACGGGAGACGCGACCGACCGTTTTCCGACAAGAAGACCACGTCTAACGGCTCGCCACCGACGCAGCCCCTCTTCCACAACCCTAGGATTGAGAAGTAACAAAATGCCGACTATATCGCTTGGACAGATGCATGCAACGATCTCACAAGAAGAGTTTGGAGGTGAAGTCAGACGTTTGTAGCGGCGTGCTCCAGACTAGGACTAGCCCAACTAGTTGTAGACCCTGCCCAATCAGGTGCTCAAATGCTGGACCTCAAAGGACAGACTGTTAGCCTACGCGTACCTGATCATCTTGGAATGGAAACAATTTCAAGATTGATAGGTCCTGGCGGCTGCGAGTTCTGAGCACCGCGTTACCATCACCCATGAACTGCTGGTCATCGGCGCCGCAGGGATTCATCGACTGAAGAACCGCTGCACCCAGGACCTTGTGTCTCCCAAAGGTCAAGTACTCTACGTACAGAAATGTAGTGTCAGGAGAGCCACGTCCCCATTGCATCCTCCTCCCAGTGATGGCTGCTGTCATTGCTCACAATTTGGCGTCCTCGTTGGTGCTCACGCCAACCGATTTGCCATGCAGCTTCCTTTCCACCGTGTCCGTCAAATATTCTCCGTAGTTCACGGTCAGGCATGCTGCACCCACTGCCAGTGCTGCAAATGCGACCACTGCATACCACACGTACTTGAAAGCCTCCGCGGCGGCCAGCGCGTCGGCTGCTCCGACTGCCGTCTCGATCGCGGGCGTGATACCTGGTACCGTGGACAGATCGCCAGCGGTCAGAGCCGTGAACAAGTCTGTCAAAGAGGATGGCGGTAGTCCGGCGTCTATCGCAGCAGGCGTGACGTATGCCGGTACGAATTGGTTGAGCTTGTTGTCGAGGATGGTGACGTAGATCGCAGTCGCCACGGCAGCACCACCAGATCGAATGGAACCCAGAGCGCCAAGTGCAGCGCCAATATCCTCAGAGGGTAAGGCCAAGGGAGCCAGAGCCAAGGAGCAAGTCTCGACGATGCCAACGCTGAAGCAGGCCATGAACATGAGAGCAACGCCCTTGGATTGTTGCCCGGGCATAATGGAAATCATCGCTGCCGAGAACGCGAGCAAGCTCATAGTGCCGCCGATCAGAATATAGCGGCTCTTCGTAACGTAGCACAAGGCTGCGCCAACCACCTGACCAACCAGGCATGAGCCACCGACGACACAGGCAAGCCAGCCCTGAGAGGAGGTCAGCGAGTGCCCAATGATCTCTAGGCTACGTAAGTACCTTGTGCGTAGAAGTACCGCCAAACAGGTACGCAATCTGCTCTGGCCACAGAACGTTCATGGAATAGTAGACACATGAGCCAACTGCTCACCGTCAGCGCCTGTATCACGAAACGAATCACTCCGTACTTGCTTACCCATTGCAGTAATGACCATCGCGAGGTATCCTCTCGTCTTGAAGAGATGGAGCGGCAGGAGAGGGTCGCCGCGATGGCCATATGCATCCCACAACACAAATGCGACCAAGGTCAGGAATCCCACGACGATGGCGGCAATTACGTGCGCGCTATTCCAGGCTGTAAGACGTGAGCGGGACATTCGAATATAGTCGTCAGATACCCACGATATGCGACACCTCCCCACGACAGACCCATGATGAAAAGGATCAGACCTGCAACAAACAGGACGAACCCGATGAAATCCTGACGTTTGAATTGTTCCTTTTTGGATCGATTCTCGTGCAGAAGCTGAAAGGTCGGCGGATGATCTAGTCACTCTTAGCTTCGGACAAGTCGCACATTTAACGGGCAACCTACAGAAGAAGTAGAACAAAATTACAGCCATGGCAGCAACAGCAATGTTAATGTAGTAATTGACTCGCCATCCTGGGCCAGTATTCGTGACCAAGACTTGCGCAATGACCGGGCCGAATGCGGCAAATTCGAACGAGGAGAAGAATATGCCTTCACAACTCGGTCAGTGGGCTTCCTCCCG
>DAHZQE010000287.1:0-20923 GCA_027409005.1 Ferrimicrobium sp.
ATGTAGCGTGACTTTGTCATCTGGCTTGAGATCGGTATCTCCTACGATTCGGGCGGTTCTGCCGCCATAGATGTCATCGAGGGATTCTTCACTCTCACCTTCCCCCCAAACCCGTTTCGCATCGATATCAAAGTGTACCAACCGTTCGTAGCCCAGTTCTTCGATGAGCTTCACATCGACGACCAGCCCGGACGAGTTCGGCAGATCCTCAAGGAAGAAGTGTTCCGGACGGATTCCAAGTGTTACTCTGGTTGCACCTGAGAATCTCTTCATGGTGTCGTTTGATAGCTCGATCTTTTGCGACCCTACCAGCAACGATGCAGAGGAGTAGTCTATAACGGCTTCGAAAAGATTCATTGCTGGTGACCCTATAAAGGTCGCAACAAAGGTATTAACTGGGTTGAAGTAGAGTTCATGCGGGGTAGTGCACTGGAGTAGTTCTCCATTGCGCAGAACGGCTACTCGATCACCTAGCGTCATCGCCTCCATCTGATCGTGGGTCACATAAATCGTTGCCACTCCGAGCCTCTTTTGAATGAGCTTGACCTCAGCGCGCATCTTTACTCGCAGCTTCGCATCTAGGTTTGAGAGAGGTTCGTCCATCAGAAATATACTCGGCTCCCTTACAATTGCCCTCCCCATTGCAACACGCTGTCGTTGCCCGCCGGAGAGCTGCCGAGGCTTCTTGGTTAGAATATCGGTAATACCGAGAGTGAAGAATCCCTCGATGACATCTATGGCGGCAGAACCGCCCGCATCGTAGGAGATACCGATCTCAAGCCAGATGACAAAGTCACGCTACATTTCAAACAGTCAGACCTATATCTATTCGACGTTGACACTGGTTCGTTGCTCCATTGAGGTGGCACTCGATAGTGTCGACAATCGCAGGAACCGTACTGTCGACAAATCGAATGCGGTCACTGCGGTCCATTTTGCAAGCTACCCAAACCTGGACAAAACGCCGCTCGATTGAACCAGATGTTGTAGCAATAGGGGTAGCCAATGGCACGAGTTGCCGGCCTCACCCGTGTGAACCTCTCCGTCCTTACAGACCGGCCTTCTGGCTCCGCCGTTTGGTTTGGGTTACCCAACGTCGCTCCTGCGGCCGACTGATCTGCTACCGATCAATCGGTGCTAGTGGATGAGTTGGCTTGTTAGCCTGAGTTAGCCCAGACAAGGCCCGGCCATCCGCACTACTCAGGGCTCTGCTCTCTTGGCACTGCTCTCTTGGCACTGCTCTCTTGGCACTGCTCTCTTGGCACTGCATCACAAGGTTTCCATCGCCTCTATTAGTTGACCGACGTTCGACAGTCCACAGATACGTGACTCGGGTATATCCAGTCCTACGCTAGCTATGTCGCCTTCTGAAGAACATTGAGTGACCCTCGGCGGTACATACGCAAGTGAATCCACAGCCGGGGGTCCTTGCATCGGTTTTTGAATCTTACAGCAAGCAGATTGATAATTCTCTCTGTCTCAACAGAGAGCGAACAGTACCAAATCGCCCGAGTCCAGATCGACCGAGTCTAGATCGATTCTGGTAACCAATCACCGGCTATCTCCGAGGTCCTCAGCAATGGAGCGATACAGTGCGCTCATGCAGTCGACTCAGAGAAAGTTACGACTCGAAACCTCTTTGACAAAGACGTTCGCCTCAGCTGCGATAACCCCACCAACGCCCTTTTGCCCGCCGACTATCATGATCGCATTGTCCCAGCGTCGACTCTCAATCATCATCCCACTCTGAGGGTGGTAGAGATTCACCTGCATCGAATAGGAGCCAACCGCCAACGCAAGCGACCCAAACTGTACGACCGCCTCAACGCTGCCACGAATCAACACCGGCTCCATATCCATCTCCCGGGTATGGGCGCGGATGAGAGCAATCCCAGAGGCGTTGTAGATAAGCACCTCTAGATGACAGGATCCCGCTAGCGATGCGACATCCTCAATCGCGATCGCCAACTCCACCTGGCTCATGGCGGCTAACTCCACTCCACGGTCGGCATCCATGCCGTTGACCATCAACGAGTTCAAATGGATATCCCGGCTTATAGCCGCCTCTAGGCGATGATCCTCGGTACTCGGATCATGGTTCAAACCAGACCCCGAAAGCTGGAACTTTTGCAACAGCGCAACGGCCTCCGCCGTTGGGCCTTGACCGACCAGACGTCCGTGGTCGAGGACGAAAGCAGTTGAACAGACCGCTCGAACGAGATCGGGAGAGTGGGAGACGAAGATAATCGTCCGTCCCTCCTCCTGAAACTCACGAATCTTGGCCAGACACTTAAGCTGGAAGTTAGCATCGCCGACAGCGAGGACCTCGTCGACCAGAAGGATGTCTGGATCCATGTTGACCGCCACCGCGAAACCGAGACGTGCGTACATACCTGAGGAGTAAAACTTCACTTGGTTCTCGATGAACGGCCCTAGCTCAGAGAACTCAACAATTGCATCAAAGCGCTGGTCGACCTCCTTACGCGACAGACCCATTAAGGCAGCGTTCAAGTAGATGTTCGCACGCCCAGATAGATCAGGGTGAAAGCCAGCTCCAAGTTCGAGCATTGCAGCTATGCGACCACGAATACGAATCTCACCTGTTGAGGGTGTCAGGATGCCAGCAAGGCACTTTAGCAGCGTTGACTTTCCAGAGCCATTGTGCCCAAGCAATCCTAAAGTAACCCCTTGTTGCACCTCAAAGCTGATATCAGTAAGGGCTGGAAATACCTCGTGAGGTACTTTCCCAAAGTGAATTGCCTTTTCCTTTAAGGAGGTGTATTTCTCTTGAAAAAGCCGAAACGTCTTCGAGACCGACACCACCTCGACTGCAGTCGACACTACAACTCCTCCGCAAAGTTCCCTTCCAGGCGACCGAAAATATAGACAGATACCAGGAAGAAGATGAAACTGAGAACGATTATTGTACCAAGGACAGCGAGATACCACATAGGTCCATAGTTAGGAAGAATGTGCACTATCGTCCCATTCGTCCCGAGCGGATTCGCCTTCACATAAAAAGCCCTCTGGAAAGTAAGTGCGACCGGGGTCGTTGGATTGGCAAGATAAAGCCAGGTTAACCCGTGAGCGCGCAACTGCTTAGAGAGTTCCATGAACGGGTAGACGATCGGGGTAGCCCAGAACCATGCCTGGAGGAGGATCTCCATCAGGTGCTGCATATCGCGCAGATAGACGTTGACACCTGAAAGTAGCACAGCTAACGCGCAGGCGAACATCAATAATCCAAGAAGAGCGAGTGGAACCAACCACACGAAACGCGGGCTCGGCGCAACCCGAAAGACGACCAAAAAGATGGCCAATACGACCGTTTGAAAGAGGAAGAAGATGAAGGCTGAACCCACTGAGGCGAGTGCCAGAATCTCCCTAGGAAAGGCGACCTTCTTGACTAGTCCACTGTTTCCAACTACTGAACCAGTCGCACCGAGAACGCCGGATTGGAAAAGGTTCCAAGCTAAGAGTCCGGTCGCTAAGTAGATAGCGAATAACGGGATACCATTCTTCAGTATCTTCTGGAAGACAATGTAGTAGATCAAGATAAACATCGCCGGATTCAAAAGGCTCCAAATGAACCCAAGAGCCGAATCCTTGTACTTGACCTTGATCTCCTTGGCAACAAGATCCTTTAGGAGGTCACGGTACCTCCAGATGTTAGCGATCCGCTGAGGCACCGTCATCGAGGGACGGACTAGGTGGATCGGCAACTCCCGATCGCGCCGATACCCAGAAGGCTCAGGCGTCGCTCCGGCGTGGTCGGTCTTCACTAGGAGTCGGACCCACTTGTGCTCGCACCATACGAATTCGTACGGATTACCTGGTCGATAAAGCCATACTCCTGTGCCTCATCAGCGGTGAACCAACGATCTCGTTCGGAATCAGCTTGAATCTTCTCAACCGGCTGACCGGTATGGAAGGAGATCCGCTCCGCTAGCTGCCGCTTTAGGTACATGATCTGCTCCGCCTGTATAGCAATATCGGCTGCCTGGCCCTGCATTTGGGCTAACGGCTGATGCATGAGAATGCGGGCATGTGGCAACGCAAATCGCTTGCCATGCGCACCAGCGCAAAGCAGGAACTGCCCCATTGACGCCGCCATACCGATAGTGATCGTTGAGACATCGCAGCTCACATACTGCATGGTGTCATAGATGGCGAGACCGTCATAGATCGACCCACCAGGAGAATTGATGATAAAAGAGACATCTCGATCTGCATCTTCGGCAGCGAGGAGCAACAGCTGCGCACAGATCGCGTTCGCCGTGAGCTGGTTGACCTCCGACCCCAAGAAAACGATGCGCTCCTTCAACAGCTGCTGGTAGACGTCGCCACCCCGATCGGCGTTAGCGGCATCCTTCAAGTCAGCAACAGAACCGGCAGTAAGGTCAGTGTGATCCATGGGATCTAGGCTAATCGGACGAGCTACCGCCAAAGTTCACTCAGACAAGGTAAGCCGACTTATCCTTATGCCTCCAAGGAACCAATACCCCTTTTTATCCGCTAGGATCACCAACAAAGCGGGCGTGGCGAAATTGGCAGACGCGCGAGGTTTAGGTCCTCGTGTCGAGAGACGTGGGAGTTCGAGTCTCCCCGCCCGCACAACGAGTAGTGCAGCCTCATCAGCGCGCCGTTTGGCCTGCTCGACTGCTACTTGCAGCGATTACTAGACACACCACTGGCCAGTCAATCAGGATTCATATGCTCGTTCGCAAGGAGGTCCGAGCACAACCGGCTACTCCTCGCGGAGATCAACAAGAGCATCAACGTTGGCTACAAGCGATGCAAGCGCGCGACCACGGTGCGAAATGCTTCCCTTCTCTTCCTGAGTCATCTGAGCGAAGGTACGCCCATCACCCTCGTTGGGAACAAAGACTGGGTCATAGCCAAAACCATGGGTACCGCGTGGCTCTCGCGCTATACGCCCCTCCACCTCTCCACGGAAAAATTGGGTCACCCCTCTTCGTTGTGCCATGGCGATGACCGTCACAAACCGTGCCCGCCTATCCTCGACATCACGCAACTCTGTGAGAAGCCGCCGAACCCGAGCAACATCTGTCTCTGCGTACCGTTTGGAGTATACGCCTGGAGCGCCGTGTAGCGCCTCAACCTCGAGTCCAGAATCCTCCCCCAAGGCGACACTAGATTGCATAAGACCTGCGATCGCCTTTAACTCCGCGTTCTCCTCGAAGCTGGCTCCGGTCTCATCAACCTCCCCTAGATCAAGGCGCTGGACTCGAAACCCCTTCGGGAGCATCGCCGCAATCTCGGCCAACTTGTCCTGGTTGCTGGTGACCAGGCCTAGTACAACCACCGGCATCGATCTATCCGTCTACTGAGCATGCTCGACGAGTATCTGATCACCAAGGCTGAGCAGCTGTCCAATCCCAGACTCGGCGAGCTTGAGAAGGTCTACCAGCTGGACCTTGGAGAAGGGTGCACCCTCGGCTGTCCCCTGAATCTCAACGTACTCACCCTTTTGATTCATGACAACATTCATGTCTACCTCTGCAGAAGAGTCCTCAGGGTAGTCAAGGTCAAGGACCGGCTGACCATCAACGATACCCACCGATACCGCGGCGAGCGCGCTGGTGATGACCCCTGCTCGCACCCTACCTGCCTTCTCCAGTCGTGCTAGCGCTAATCGAAGCGCCAAAGACGCACCGGTGATAGAGGCGGTGCGAGTACCACCATCCGCCTGAATAACATCACAATCGACAACAAGTTCTATCTCACCCATCCGCTTCAGGTCAACAGAGGATCGAAGAGAGCGTCCGATCAGACGCTGAATCTCCACCGTTCTTCCTCCCTGTTTACCGCGTACCGCCTCACGTGGAGTTCGTTCGCGGGTCGCCGCTGGCAGCATGGCATACTCTGCAGTCACCCATCCTGATCCCTTGCCGCGAAGCCAAGGGGGGACACGATCCTCAGCCGAGACGCTGCAGAGCACTCTGGTCCTCCCAACCTCGATGAGGCACGAAGCCAGTGCCATCTCGGTGTAGTCAAGGGTAACGGCCACCTCACGTAGCTGTGACGGATCTCGTTGGTCATGACGCTTGGCCACTTACACGCTCCTTTTCTTCTCTGGGGCCAACCTGGCTCCAACTGCTAGCACCCTGTTCGACCATAGTGGCCTCTTGTGCCCCAACCTCGATATGGTGCACCGACTCCAAGTCACCATGGAAGAGTCGCCTTCCCACCTCGAGAAAGTCAACGACAGATCCAGTGCACAAAAACTCGACCTTCCCTCTGATCTCCGGATTGTTCTCGGTAGGTTCGGTGTCAACCAAGAGTTCTCGAACCTCGAAAGCGGTCTCCTCGCCACTGGAGATCAACACTACTCCCTCTCCAAGCACCTCACGGAACTGAGCGCCAAGATAGGGATAGTGGGTGCAGGCAAGAAGCAAGGTATCCACCTCAGCCTCCTTGATCGGCCCCATGAGCGACTGCAGAAGTTCCATCAATCTCGGATCGTCTAGTGCACCAGCCTCTACATACTCAACGACGCCAGGGCAGGCGACGGCTGTAACTGCTTGTCCTGCAAGCCGTCGTTGATAGACACCAGAGCCGATGGTAGCAACCGTGCCAACCACCCCCACGCGAGAGTTTTGAGTAGCTCGCGAAATAGCTCGAACGGCTGCGTCAATAACACCGACGATAGGCACCTCACTCTCGGCTTTGAGTGTTTCAAGTGCGATGGCAGACGCCGTATTGCACGCGACAACCACCAGCTTAAGTCGGTAGTTTGCCTGTAGATACCTGAGGATCTCGAGCGAGAATTGAGTAACATCACTTGGATCGCGATCTCCATAAGGAGAGCGCTTCGAATCACCAAGATATATAAAGTGCTCGAATGGCAAGAGGTCACGAAGCGCCTCAAGAATGTTCAGTCCTCCGAAACCAGAGTCAAAGACAGCGATCACCTCTGTGGCTGAGTCTCCACCAGTAACGTCAGAACTCGCCTGCTCAAACATCTGAGCTGCGCCCCTGCTCCAACCGAAGCTGAACCGCTCTCGGGTCAATCTGTCGTGGGCTTTCATAGCCGAGAATAGCCAACTGACGAACTAGTTGATGACGAAACTCAATCAAGTACTCAGTAGCGGCCCGCACACCTCCGAGCGCATAGGCAGCCATGAGCGGGCGCCCGATAGCCACCACTCTAGCTCCGAGAGCAAGTGCACAGATTGCATCTGTCGGATCCCCAATGCCACCATCTACGATGCATTCGCCCCCAGCAAGGGAACCTCGAAGCAGGGACAGTGCCTCAGCAGTCGTTGGAAGAAGATCGCTCTGCCTGCCACCATGGTTCGATATCCAAGGAGTGACCGACGACAAAGTCACTAACTTGTGCATCGCGCCCCAATCTGGGGCCGAAAGGACTCCTTTGAACATCGGGTCAATTCCACGTTGCTCACAATCGCGAATAAACCCATCGACATCGAGCTCGATGGCTTGCGCGATCGCCGCGCTCGAGAAGCCATCCCCAAAGGCAGGACCATCTTGGTCCTCGACGGCAAGTACCTCTTTGAGTCGATCCACCGGCGAGAAACCATGTACACTATCACGGTAACGAGCTCCCAAATACGGGGTGTCGATAGTCAAGGCAGCCGCTTTTACCCCTACCTCGGCTCCTGTATCGAGAAGTTGGCCGACAAAGTCATGATCCTTGGTCTGATATACCTGCAACCAGAGCTCTCCATGGCGTTGACCGGCAAAGCTCTCAAGAAGTATCCGATGATCCTCATCTAGTCCATCGATCTCGGCAGCATCAATACGCTGGCCGAGCTCAAAAGCGTCTGAGATCGCCGACAACCTGCGACTAGAGCGCGTCGAGATCGTGTACCCGAAACCAGCGACCCCGGCAGCGAAGGCTAGACCAGGCTCGCCAGCGGGATCGAGCATCGACTGAAAGGCGACTGGGGCCACCACCAGTGGGGTGTCGAGGTGACGGCCAAGAAAGCTAGTTCCACTCGTGGCCCGTGGTGGACGGCTGAGATAGGAGGGTGCTATCGAGAATCGCTGCCAGCTCTGATAGTTCCTGTGCATCAACCTTCCGCGGTCGGCTGCACCGAAGAAATAGTCAGCGACCGGCTCATCGAGATGGCCGGCTGCCTCAGCGATCAGATCGCGAGCCAACCAGGGCACCGTCACGAAACAAGCCCCCCAGACGGCTCTGGCTCGCCGATCATCAACTCAGTTACCATCCCATCACGAATAGCAAAGCAACGAAGCTCGGCTAACGGCCGGGCAAGCGAGACCACCACATAAAACCAACTTGGGTCGGGCGCCTGCGCAACATCGGTCGGGGAGGGGAAGGCTTCAGAGTTGGTGTGCGAGTGATACACGCCAACTACATTCAATCCCTGGGAGACTGCCGACTCACGGGCGCTCGCGACATCGGCTGGATCGGCCACAAATATCCTCGCAGAGCGTGCCTCGTTCCGTGTCGGGTACGCCTGCGACACACCACGCTCATCACCAAGCAACATCCCACACGCCTCAAGAGGATACTCCTGGGTACAATGCGCTAGAATAATGTCGCGGGTTAGCGTCTGCATCTCCACCATCGTGACCAGCGTACCAACCGACACCTACACATCCTTAGATTGCGACCTATATTGCCTCGAAGTTCAAAAAAAAAGAAGCCCCAAGATCCCGCCCACTTCGGGAACAGGATCGTAGCCCAAAACCGTCGTGCCCGCCACGATTACGAGATCCTGGAGACGGTTGAAGCCGGCCTAGAGCTAGTAGGTGGCGAGGTGAAGTCGTTGCGCGCAGGTCGCGTCCAACTCCGCGACTCCTATGCCCGTATCGAAGGCGGCCAGGCGTTGCTTCTCAAAATGAACATAGCCGCCTATGCCCAAGCAACTGGGTTTGGCGCCTTTAGTCCTGAACGCACCCGACGCCTGCTCTTGCATCGCTTTGAGATCGATCGCCTCGCCGGCAAGCTCGAGCAAGATCGTCTTGCCCTCATTCCGCTATCCGTATACTTCAAAAACGGGCTGGCAAAGGTCGAGCTCGGCCTCGGGCGTGGACGTACCATGTACGACAAGCGTCACGTGCTCCAAGAGCGCGATGCTGCCATGGAGATGAGAAGGCTGCATGCGGAATATCGCTGAGCCTGTCGCTGGCCATCGGGCCCGCTAGCTAAGTCGACTAAGATGAACCCCGAAAGGGGGTGTACCGGATTCGACTTTGGACGACTTTGTGAATGAAGCGAGCAGTGCTCTCCGGAGGCACTTTAAAAAGCCGGAAAACAAAATAAATGCCGAACCTTCGTTCGCACTCGCCGCTTAAAAACCGGTGACGTCCCCTTAGATGGTCGCGTCGACATCTAAACGGGGCGTTATAAACAGACGCTCACTCCTTTCGGCTCTTCTTGAGGCTCTTGGAGGACATCAATCAAGAAAACGGTAGTGAAGTCCGTCGGGTGGCACCACTACTGATCAAAAACCCGACTGCGCTCGGAGAAGAATCATGAAAGCGCCAAGGGACGCGGGTTCGACTCCCGCCACCTCCACGGTACTAGGGAAAGACCGCCTCACCAGGGCGGTCTTTCCCTGTATAGAACCACATCCACGGATGGTAGACACTATCTAGTACCATCGACACACAACCCAAGAGCGATAAAGTTCGTTCGCATAGCCGAATCCAACAGCTCAGATGGACGGCGCTGACCTGCTTGGTCCGGCTTATGCCAATGCCTCGACTAGCTCGCCGGCGAACAGACCTATCTCAACGCTGAAACTGGGAGCGAACTCGTGCTCCTGGGTTAGGAGCCTACCGAGTCGCGAAGCTCGCGATTACCGACCAGCGCATCGACGATCCAGAGAAAACTAAACCCGAGATCTCTGCTCTAGAATCTCTGTCTTAGAATCTCTGCTCTAGAGCGCCTGCGTGCCAACTGTTCTGACTTAGAGCGTTTAGTTGGCTATCACGTGGAAAGGAAGCGACGCACCGCAATCGTAGATCCTAGAGTACCGACCACAACACCCGCGAAGATGATAACAGCTATGGTGTCGATCAAGTTTTGGTTGGTCAGTACGAACCCACCAAGCAGATGCATTTTAAAGTGAGAGATTGCATAGCCAATAAGCGACTTGACGAGGATCACAACCCCTGTCGCCACCAAGGCACCTATCAGGCCCTGGATGAGCCCCTCGAGCATGAACGGGATCTGTATAAACGAGTTCGTTGCTCCAACCAATCGCATCACCGCGACCTCACGTCGTCTAGAGAATATCGCAACACGAATCACGTTCAAGATCAAAACCGCCGCAGAGACCAACAAGATGATGGCTACGGCGAGGATTACCGTCTGGGCGACGTCAGAGACGGTGGTGATGGTGTTGATCGCAGAGAAGTTATCGTTCACTGTATCGACTCCCGGCTGCCCCTGAAAGATCGCCGCAACCGCCTTGGTCTCCGCAGGGTTCACTAACGACACCCGCAAGAACGTGGGAACAGCGGACTTAGGAACTGCATTCACCAGATCGGGTTGATTGGCGAGTAGGTGTCTAAAGTCAGAGTACGCCTGTGCCCTTGGAACGTAGCTGAAGCTCTTGACGGCTGGTAGCTGACGCAACTGGTCCTCCACTGCCTTAAACTCAGTCGGCGAGATCTTGGGCTGCAAGAAGATCAAGAGCTGAACGTTACCCTTCCATTCGGCCGTCGCCGTTGACACACCCTGTTTGATCAACAACGCCGACCCTACGAGCGAGAGCGATATCGCGACCGTAAAAATAGCCGCGAGTGACATCAACCGGTTACGCCACAGGTTGGTACCGGTCTCTGAGGCAAAATACTTTACTGACATCGCTAGCTAGACACCCAACCCGTATACGCCACGAACCTGGTCGCGGCTCAAATGCCCCTCGTCGATCTCGATGACACGACGCCTCATCGAGTCCACAATCCCGACGTCATGGGTAGCCATCACTACTGCGGTGCCGGTTCGATTGATGCGCTCGAGAAGATTCATCACTCCCCAACTGGTCTCCGGGTCCAAATTACCCGTCGGCTCGTCAGCGAGCAAAATAAGTGGGCGATTGACAAAGGCTCTAGCAATCGCCACTCGCTGCTGCTCACCACCAGAGAGCTGGTGCGGGAAGCGCTCCATCTTATCCTCTAAACCTACCAACCGAAGGATCTGCGGAACCTGCGTGGCGATAAATCTGCTCGGCTTACCAATAACCTCGAGAGCAAAGGCGACGTTCTGTGCGACCGTCTTGTTCGGCAATAGCCGAAAATCCTGAAAAATGACGCCAACGTTACGGCGAAAATGAGGCACCTTCCAGTTGGGCATGGTCACCAGGTTCTTACCAGCTACCCAAATCGTACCATCATCGGGCTTCTCCTCGCGGATCATCAGCCGAATCAGGGTCGTCTTGCCGGACCCAGACGACCCGATCAAGAAGACGAACTCCCCGCGATCTATCTCAAAGGATATGTCCCTTACGGCGGGGCTCCCTTTAGAATACGATTTGGAGACATTTTCAAACTTGATCACTCAAGAACTCCTTTATGCCGACCAGATCCACGCACAAACGGAGCGATCTCGATCGTCTCGACATATCCTACCACCCGAATGATTGATCAGTAGCTCAATCCTCATCATTTGACCGCCGCCACTCGAGAAAAGCCTGAATAAACGGGCCCAACCTGCCATCGAGCACCTCGGCTACATTATGGTCTTCGTACCCTGATCGATGATCCTTTACCAATTGATATGGAGCCAACACGTACGAACGGATCTGATTCGCCCAACTCACCTCGGCTTGCGGACCACCGATAGCGCTCATCTGGGCCCGAAACTCCTCCCGATGGCGCTGCTCGAGCTTCGAGATTAGTATCTGCATAGCTCTAGCCTTGTTCTGTAGCTGCGAACGCTCGTTCTGACAAGATACGACAATTCCTGTGGGTAGATGGGTAATCCGGACGGCGGAATCGGTGACGTTCACGTGCTGTCCACCAGCTCCAGAGGAACGATAGGTATCGATCCGCAGCTCCTTGTCATCGATCGCCACCTCAAACGACTCGTCCATCAACGGCGTTACCTCAAACGAGGCGAAACTGGTATGGCGCCGGTGCTGTGAATCAAATGGTGACATACGCACCAGTCGGTGGACACCACGTTCGGCTTGCAGTAATCCATAGGCATACCTCCCTTTAACGATGAAGGTAGCCGAAAGAATACCCGCCTCACCCCCAGGGGTGACCTCATCAAGTTCAAAGCTGAACCCTGCCTCGCCAGCGTAGCGCTCGTACATCCGCAACATCATCTCCGCCCAGTCTTGCGAATCGGTGCCTCCCGCTCCGGCATGAATCTCGGCGATCGCATCACCCTCGTCAAACTCGCCCGAGAGTAAGGCTCTGGTGTCGAGGCTATCGAGTCTGGCGGAGATCCAGCCGAGACTCTCCTCGAGCTCGGCAGCGAACTCTAGATCTCCTTGATCCAGGAACTCGGCCAAGACGCGAGCATCGTCGAGACGGCTGTGTAACGACTCAAGCAGTGCCACATCCTCCTTGAGCTGGGTGTAACGCCTCGACATCGACTGTGCGCGCTCCGGCGACGACCAAAATTCGGGCGCTGCTAACTCAGCCTCTAACTCCTGTAGTTGCACGGAGGCGTCATCGACCTTTAGATAGCGCTTGGCAGCCTCAAGTCTCGCCTCGAGCAACTCAAGGCGATCGCTAGCGTCACTCACTTCCCGTGGCAGTGCTTGTACTTGAGCCCGCTGCCACAATAACACGGGTCGTTACGGCCGATTCGCTCCTCATCAGACTTGATGAGTGGAGAGTTCACCTCCACATCCTCGATGGGGCGCTCAGCGAGAGCGACAGCGCGCTGGGTCTCCTGAGCTACCTGGAATGACTCAAGAAGATTCACATCGCCAGGATCGGTTGCTCCATAATACGACGCCTGCCCGAGGTCTACTCCTTGGGTCTCTGGACCCACAACCTGAACTTGGAGTACATAACGGATGTAATCGTTTTCGATCCGTTTCATCAAATCCTGGAACATGTCGTAACCCTCCTGTTGCCAGGCGACCAACGGATCCTGCTGACCCATCGCACGAAGGTTAATACCATCCCTCAGATAGTCCATATCGATAAGGTGCTCACGCCAGTGCTGATCGACAACCGATAAGAGCACCTGTCGCTCGATCTCGCGTGCAGGGGCGAGTGGATCCTCGTCCCCATCGACCGCAAGGCTCGCGCATTTACTCTCATAGAATTCAAGCGCCTCAGCATGGAGTGAAGCCGATACCTGTGATTTCGTCGTCGCCTGATGTAGATCCTCCGCGACAAAGGCGGTTGGCCAATAGAGGGCAACCTGCTCCAAGAGTTCGTCGAGATTCCAGTTATCCTCGTAGTCGGTAGGCAGATAGGTATCTACCAATTGGTCGATCACCCGAGACAGGGAGGAGACTGTAAACTCCGCCAAATCCTCCCCAGCTAGAATCTCACGCCGACGTTCGTAGATCACCTTGCGCTGCTCATCAAGAACCTTGTCGTACTTGAGTACATCCTTACGAATATCCGCGTTCTTCGCCTCTACCGCGCCTTGGGCACGCTCGATCGCACGAGAGACCGTCTTGGCCTCGATAGGTTGATCCTCCGGGAAGGCCTTGCCCATCACCCAGTTCACGACCCCGCCTCCGGCGAAGAGTCGCATCAGCTCGTCCTCTAGTGAGAGATAGAACCGGGTCTCACCAGGGTCACCCTGACGACCAGAGCGGCCACGTAGCTGATTGTCTATGCGACGCGACTCATGCCTCTCCGAGGCTATCACGTAGAGGCCACCAAGCGCCCTAACCTGCTCTGCCTCCTGTGCACAAATCAGCGCATACTTCTCACGCGCCTCTCGATAATGCTGTTGGCCCTCATCGCTCTCGGGATCGACTCCATTGTTGATCAACTCTGACAGTGCCAACCGATCCGGGTTCCCTCCTAAAAGAATGTCGACACCACGCCCAGCCATGTTGGTAGCCACTGTAACCCCGTGCAGACGACCGGCTTGAGATACCACCTCCGCCTCAAGGGCGTGTTGTTTGGCATTCAATACGGCATGAGGAATCGATCGTGCTCCTAGCAGCTTGGAGAGCAGCTCCGATTTTGCAACCGAGATCGTCCCCACAAGGACCGGCTGTCCCCGTTCAAAGCGCGCCTCGATATCGTCGACAATGGCGTTGAACTTAGCCTCCTCTGTCTTGAAGATCAGATCACCCTGATCGACACGCACGACAGGCTTATTAGTCGGAATAGGAACGACGGTCAACTTGTAGGTCGAGGCAAACTCGGCGGCCTCGGTCTCTGCGGTGCCTGTCATACCGGCTAGCTTGTCATAGAGCCGGAAATAGTTCTGCAACGTCACCGTGGCCCAGGTGTGATTCTCCTCTTGGATGCGAACCCGTTCCTTGGCTTCAACTGCTTGATGGAGACCGTCAGACCAACGTCGACCCTCAAGAATTCTCCCGGTGAACTCATCGACGATCTTCACCTCACCTTTATCGACGATGTAGTCTTTATCTCGTTTGTAGAGATCCTTCGCTCGCAGCGCTTGGTTCAATTGGTGCAGATAAGTCATCGCTGAGATGTCATAGAGGTTCTCGATCCCGAGTGCCTTCTCAACCTTAGCTATCCCATCCTCGGTGGTCATGACGATCTTCTTCTCTTCGTCAACCTCGTAGTCGACCCCCTCCTTGAGGGTCCGCGCCACCCCGGCGAACTTGTAATAGAGTTCAGGAGACTGCTGCGATGGACCTGAGATGATCAGCGGCGTACGAGCCTCGTCGATCAGAATGGAGTCGACCTCGTCGACGATGGCGTAGGCGTGTCCACGCTGGACCATATCATCGAGTGTCGTCGCCATATTGTCACGCAGATAATCGAAGCCGAGCTCGGTATTCGTGCCGTAGGTCACGTCTCTGGCATAGGCCTCACGCTTGAGCTTGGCATCGCTGATGTCGGCAGTAACTCTACCTACGCTAATTCCCAATCGATCGTAGATCTGGGTCATCCACACTGAGTCTCTAGCAGCAAGATACTCGTTCACCGTTACCACGTGAACGCCTTTGCCGGTGAGCGCATTGAGATACACCGGCAGGGTCGAGACCAACGTCTTGCCCTCACCAGTCTTCATCTCGGCAATCCAGCCGAAATGCAGCGCCATGCCACCCATCAGCTGTACGTCATAATGACGCTGACCAATTGCACGCTTAGCCGCCTCACGGACGGTAGCGAACGCCTCAACCAAGAGATCCTCGAGCGTCTCTCCTGCATCCAATCGATCACGAAACTCATCAGTCTTAGCCCTGAGTTCGTCGTCACTCAGTGACTCGAACTCAGGTTCGAGCTCGTTGATGAGAGGAACGACCTCAGCGAGTCGCTTGACCTTCTTGCCCTCACCAGTCTTTAAAACTCGATCGATTACACCCATATCAACTCCCGGTGGCTCCAAGCACTACAGCAGTCTAGCCTCCGCCTGCTACGAGGGTTCGACAGCCTCAGCCTGATCTATTAATCCAACCGAACCATCTCCACGCCGATAGACGACAGCGGAACGATCCGTTAGCGAATTGATAAAAAGGTAGAACGAGTGCGACAGTAGCTCCATACGCACAGCAGCTGTCTCCGGATCCAAGACCTCGAGCTCAAAAGCCTTCGAACGAACGATCTGGGGAACCTCATCAAGGTGCGAGGGATCGACTGTCTTGTCAGGGCGGTGATGTGGGTGGCTCCTGGCAAGGAGGCGACCCTTGAGCTTCTCAAGCTGATGAGCCAACTTATGCTCAGCACGGTCAAAGGCTGCCAACTCATCGTCGGCCGATCCCTTGGCGCGCGCCACCGTGCTTGACAACCGAAGCGTGATCTCTGCATGTGCCTTGTCGGCCTGCGCTGGATTTTGTGAGCGTTCGAAGAATACCTCTGCACGATCTACCTCTCCGAGGTATTTACTGAGTCTATGAACCCGATCCTCGATCAGAGACTTGGACTCATCGCTAATCACACAGCCCTTGCAACGGTACTCAATCTGCATCTCGTCTTCTCCTTCTGCCTTCCAGCTCCTGCGCCGACCCTATCCACTCAAAAACCGACCGCCATCTAAAGGGTCGCGAGCGAGGGGCCGACGTCGTCCTCAACACACAGAGCACATCCTCTGGCCTACTTCGTTCCGTCCGTCCACGAGGCGAGATACTCGCGTTGGGCATTGGTCAACTCGTCTATCTCTACCTGCATCGAGGAGAGCTTGAGTTCAGCGACCGATGCATCGATGTCGCTAGGCACATCGTAGACTCGCGCCGATAGTTCACCTCGGTGAGCAACAAGCCATTCCACACTCAATGCCTGGTTAGCAAAACTCATGTCCATCACCGAAGCCGGATGACCCTCTGCTGCGCTCAGATTGACGAGACGACCCTCTGCAATCACTTGAACCCTTCTGTCCTTGCCATCTTCGCCGCGGACAAGGAACTCCTCCACCATAGGGCGAACCATTCGACGACGCTCGCCGGTGGTCATAGCTGCTAGTCCTGCTAGATCGATCTCGACATCAAAATGGCCGGAGTTGGCGAGTACTGCTCCGTCCTTCATCACCCGAAAATGCTCGGGCCGCAACACGTCTCGATTCCCGGTTACGGTGATGAAAATATCACCAATCTGAGCCGCCTTGGCCATCGGAAGCACCTGGAAACCGTCCATAACCGCCTCAAGCGCGGGCAAGGGTTGGATCTCGGTGACCACCACCTGCGCTCCGAGCCCACGTGCTCTAGAGGCGACCCCTTTACCACAGTAGCCATAACCAGCTATCACGATGGTCTTGCCGGCCAAAAGCATATTCGTCGCTCGAATCACACCATCGAGAGTCGACTGCCCAGTTCCATACCTGTTGTCGAACATATGCTTCGTGTTGGCGTCATTAACTGCAACAATCGGATACCCAAGAGAGCCAGCCTGCTCCATGGCGCGTAGGCGAATGACGCCAGTCGTCGTCTCCTCTGTGCCAGCAAATATACTCTCGACCTGTTCGGGACGCTCCCGATGCACTCTCGACACGAGGTCACAGCCGTCATCCATAGTTACATGGGGCTTGGCGTCGAGAACCGCGTCGATATGCGAGTAGTAGGTCGGCGTATCCTCGCCGCGGCGTGCAAACACGGCGATACCGTCGTGTTTGACGAGCGAAGCCGCCACGTCATCCTGAGTCGACAGTGGGTTAGATGCTGCGGCAACGACCTGCGCCCCTCCCGCCTGTAGGGTTCGAAGAAGATTGGCGGTCTCAGTAGTGATGTGCAGGCAAGCCGCGATGGTCACCCCCTGTAGAGGCTTCGTCTTTGCAAAACGATCACGAATTGAACCAAGAACGGGCATCTGTCTGTCGGCCCATAGGATTCGCTGCCGCCCTGCATCCGCCTCGCTTATGTCGCTGATGTCGTACTCCACTGTCTACCTCTCTCTAAACTTATGCCATCGTCTTGGTCACGCAATGGTTTTTGGTCGTGTCATCTACTCTACCTGATGAGACGGGTACACCTATTAGTCGACAACCGATAGCAGCTAGCCAACCCGCCCTCAGTAGGTCTACTCGACGACAGAACCCGCTAAGAAACGTTTGACCTTGTCAAGCAGCGTTATAGGTCCAGGATCGAATCCAAGTCGTCCGGCAAGTGAAAGGGCAACGTAATCCCCGACAAAGGTGAGGTCAAAAAGATTGGCTAACTCTCCAACACCATGAGCTCCAACCTCGATACAGTGAGCGAACCGCGGGCCAATCGTCTCAGCCGCGAATTGGTAACGACGAGCAATCTGAGGATGTTCATGATCGTGACGAAGAATCACAAGTGAAAAATCACTGGCTAGCAACTCCGGGTACGCATCAAAGCCAGCAAGCTCGTTATGGCACGCCTCTGGATACACGGAGTAAAAGGCGGGCGCCTTCGCGTTCTCATTGATCTGCGCCTTCCACCGCATCGCAGCTACTTTGCCAAGTGAACCAGAGGAGACGATGATAGGAATCGTGCCGGAGAGCTGTGACGCGACTACATCGGCGATCGAATCCGCCGAGTCGAGTTCAATCCGCCTCTCCTTGAGGCGCGCGATAGCGAGGTTGATCCAACCGGTTGCACCTGGAAACAACCCGACCTGATCCAAGACGCCAAGGACGGAGACCGATAGTGCACCAAACGCCGCTCGCGGCTGTGGGATAGTACCATCGACGTGAACGACACAACCACCCCGCTCCCGCATGACCCGATCGAGCTCGCCTCCAGCGGTAACGGCGACACATTTGGCTCCATGATCGATCGCCCTAGAGACTACTTCGAGTGTCTCCTCGGTGTTACCGGAGAAGGACACCGCTATGACTAGCGAATGCTCTCCGACATAGCTCGGTAGCTCATAGCCCTTGACGATGGTGATTGGGATCGGCATATACGGTGCGGCCGCTGCTATTGCCACATCTCCCGCGATGCCACTCCCTCCCATGCCAACCACAACGACATGTTCGATGTGATCTTTGTTCGGCAGGTCGCATACTGTAGAGATCTGAGATAGAGCCGTCTCCATCTGTTCCGGAAGCGCCCGCGTGGCCTCCCACATACCTTGGGAATCAGCTTGCACTTAGGCATCCTCCCCTTGGTCAGCAGAGGGCCTTTCCGATGCAAGCCCCAGCAAGCGGACATGCTCGGCGTCATCGACGATTTCAGCCTCCTCGATCAACAGGATTGGAATGTCACCCTCGATGCGATATTTGCGCTTGAGCCGCGGATTATACAACAGGTTCTCAGCATCAAGATACAGCAGCGGCTCGTGATCTACTGGGCATGCCAAGATGGCCACCAGCTCCGGCGAAAGGGTCATCGTACCTCCTCTGAGTCAGCCTTTGCCACCACCGCCAGAACCTCGTGAGAGCGACGCGATACCTCATCGTCAGTCGCAGCCTCTAGGTTGAGGCGCAACAATGGTTCGGTGTTAGATGGGCGAAGGTTAAACCACCAATCTCCAAAATCGAGCGTCAACCCGTCGAGATGGTCCACCTCGGCTCGCCCTTGATATGCGTTCTCGACGAATTTAAGAACCGCGGCAGTATTCTGAACTTTGCTATTTACCTCACCTGAGTCCGAGTATCGCTCGAGTGATCCTCTCATCTCTGACAACGAGGAGCCTTGGGTGGCCATCTCTTCGAGAACGGTGAGCGCTGCAATCATGCCAGAGTCTGCACGATAGTTATCGCGAAAGTAATAGTGGCCAGAGTGTTCACCGCCGAAAATAGCGCCAGTACGAGCCATATCCGCCTTGATGAACGAATGGCCAACCCGAGTACGGATCGCCACTCCGCCCGCCTCTGTAATCACCTCCGGGACAGCCTTTGAACAGATCAGGTTGTACAAAATCGTCTGTCCTGGGTACCGGCTCAGGATCCGACGGGCGATCAGCGCGGTCGTCGTCGATCCTGAGACGGGTGCCGCCTTGTCGTCGACGAGGAATACTCGATCGGCATCACCATCGAACGCGAGCCCAACATCAGCGCCCACGGAGAGGACCTTAGCTCTTAAGTCGACTAAATTCTCGGGCTGGATGGGATCTGCCGGATGGTTGGGGAAGGAGCCGTCAAGGTCTCCATAGAGCACCTCAAGGCTGATGCCAAGGCCGTCAAAAACCGGCGGCACAATCAAACCACCCATACCGTTGGCGGTATCAGCGACGACCCGCAAACCACGTAGCTTGGCCACATCAACGAACGAGTGCACGTGAGAGACGTACTCATCCAACATTGGACGCTCTTGGCGCGTTCCGTGAACCGCGCGCGATGGCACCGAGGTGGCGAGATAATTGGTCGCCAGCTCCTGCACCTCCATCAATCCGCTCTCTGCACCCACCGGGCTCGCTCCTGCCCTGCAGAACTTGATGCCGTTGTAGTTTCCAGGGTTGTGTGAAGCGGTAATCATCACACCCGGGCAATTGAGTTTCCCACTAGCAAAATAAAGAAGGTCAGTCGAGGCCAGTCCGAGGTCGATGACGTCGATTCCTGCTCCAGTAAGCCCCTCTGTCAGTGCGGCTCTGAGCGCGCCTGACGAGAGCCTCATGTCCGATCCCACGATCACCTGGTCGGCATCGGCAACCTCTGCAAAAGCCGCTCCAATAGCCCGCGCCCAGTCCTCATTTAGTTCGTCTGGTACGATACCACGCACATCGTAGGCCTTGAAAATATCGCTCATGAGCCGGATTCACCCTCTTTCGCTACGACGACTGCTCAAATGCACGAACCCGTCATGACGGTCATGCAGCGGGACCAAACTAGCGTATTCTAGCCAACTCGGCGGCCCACCGAACACTGGCGAGCCTAGCAGAAGTGAGATCCTCCTCGCTCTGGAAGGCGGAGCTTCCGGGGGCGTTCATGCCGCCCTAGTTGATTGACCTTTCAATGGGTCGTGTCTTATCAAAGCTAGCTTGCGATCTTCGGTTACGTTCTTGTGCCGCTAGGTCTGTGGTAGGTGTGTAATTGGCTGCATTCACACCTGCGTTGACGGCATAGCCACACGACCCGCAGGAGAGGTTGGCTGGTTGGTCTCTGTAAATCTTTGTCGTCGCGAGATCACGCTCCGACCAACCTACGCCCGTGTTTGTAGACACGTTAACGGGAAACGGCGTATTTCGACTCCCAGTGCAGCGTTCGTGGCGCTATCTGTAAGGTGTTGGTGACAAGCAGTCCAACCTTGTCCAAGGATCGATGCGTTGAGCCCGGATTTGGCTCGAACGTTCCTTCCAGCCTTGGCTCTAGTTTGTCTGACTAACTTGGTCGTGTCTTCGATCTTCAGATCTTCGAAGATGACCACGTCATGGCTGTACACCCAGATCCGTAAGGTCTTTGTGATCGTTGGGGACCTTGTCAGCCCTTCGACTGAATCGC
>DAHZQE010000150.1:0-7012 GCA_027409005.1 Ferrimicrobium sp.
ATCCAACGCCGTGCTCATTCTGCATGCCCTGACTGGGGATTCACACGCAGTTGGGGATGTGGAGGATTGACACCCCAAATCTCTCCTTCATCCTCGCCCCCACCGTCCTCAAATTCCCATACACCTTCCCGGGCGGACTGCCCAAAATCAAACTCACCACCGCCTCCCTGGCTACATGAATGTTCTTGAAGCCGCCCAAAATATGCACCTTCTGATCGGCCAACACAATCCGCGTCCGACTCGCATTTTCAATTGCGAACTTGGTCTTCCCATCTTTCCCCGCTATCCGCCCCACCGCTCGACTCAAATGCTCTCCACTCAAGGACTTGACATCTTTGATCTCAAAGGACTGGATATACAGGTCATCGAGCCGCAGCAGCGCGATTGCATCATCTAGATCGAAGCCAAGGCAGAATGCGGTGATGAAGTCTGCACCTTTTTGTATTGCATCGGTGGATGTCGTATGCGACGACGTCCGTAATTCCACGGCTTTCTTCGCAATGTTCATGCGGACTTGGAGACCTAGATGTTCGACTAGGGGTGGGTAGATCTTGGGCCAGGAGGCTTTGAGTGGGGACATGCGGTGAGGGGGTACACGGACTTTGCGTTCTTCGACGCGAACGGTGGATTTGGAGGATTTCTCGGGAGCGAAGAGGGAGGCTGCGTTGGTGGTGGCGGCGTCGTCGTCGAGGTCCATGGTGGCGTCGTCGGTATTTGGCGGGAGGGCCTCGTCGGTGGTGGTGGTGGTGATGGTGGCGATTATGGGGTCGTCGTCGACGGCGGAGTGTGGCGCATCGTGCTTGGTCTCCTCGACTGCGAGCTCGTCGGGCGCTCGTTGTAAGGCTGTCGGTGCTGGCATGTTCGCGGTGGGTGTGCTGGCAGTGAATATGTCCTCCGCGAAGGCCGGCAACTTTTCACATGCTTCCCAATCTCAAAAATCCACCCCAGTGCCAAGCCTCCAGCCCAATCGGGGATTAGGCTTGTCCCCGAGAAAGAAGGTCGGCCGCCCTGACTTCATCGACCTGAGGCTCCAGGCCCTAGGTTTGCTTCTGCGCCTGAATCTCACGCCTCCTTCTCCTCCATCTCCTCCATCTCTTTTCGTTCTACACACACTCTGTACGGTGCTAATAATTTCGAAGATGATATGAGATGAGTCGCCATGTTATAGAGACAGGTTGGATAGTATTACAACAGATATCACGCACGCAGCTTGCCACGGCGGCGACGACGACAGGAAGATTCCCTTTGGCTGGCGTTGCTGGAATACGGCTGGGCTTGAGGGCCTCGACAACTTCTACGTTCTCTACACGCTTCTTCGCGAGTGGGCCTATCAGACGACATTATGCTTCAGCCGCGGATACCAAGGTGTTGCAGGCGAGATGGCCGGTGACGAGGAGGGCGCGATTAGGAAGCTCCGCCCGCGCGATACAGCAGCCTTCAAGACATAGGCTAGGCGAGAATACCTTTTTGTCACACAACATCGCGTTGCAGCGAAGATCTGCGAGCAGCAAACCACGCCACGACGATGGCAAGCTCTCTGAGGCTGCTCCAAAGCTCACGGAGAGCACAAAGAGCGCATCCGAGAGCGCCAGCCGCTCGGCGCATAATCTCTACTCTCACCTCCCACACCTGCATCGACCTACGAAAGAGGAGCTTTTGAGTGCAGCAACAGGATTCTGGCACCGGCTGCAGCTGCGCTTCAAATGGTTCTCCATTCGATCCGCGCGCCCTTTCAACAGCGAGGAGATCTTCGCATTCGTGTCTTGGATCTTCTGGGGACATGTCTTGTGGATCGTCATCGGTACGACGACTTTTGTGAGTCTGGGCATCTGGGCGATCAACACAGTCTTCGCTCAAGAAACGTTGGCTGGCTGGGTTGGGAATTACTTGACCCAGAGCTCGGGAGTGAAGATCGTGTTCGAGAGCGCCATTGTGCCGACGTGGAGAGACGGCGTCATCACATTCAGCAATGTCTTCGTTTCGCGGAGGCCGGGACAGCTGGATAAAAGCGGCCGCTCGGTCAGCAAAGGCTCGTCCACAACAGCCGCTGCGGCAGCATCCGCAGCTTTGGCAGAGAAGCAGCGCGATGGCGCAACAGATCCCGAAGACGATGGCAATTATAGCCAGTTCGACGTGACGATCGACAAGGTCAACGTCACCCTCTCCTTCACCAAATGGTTCAACGGCAAAGGCCTTCTCCACGACGTCGAGATCCGCGGGGTGCGGGGCGTGATTGACCGCACGAATGTACACCCCACAGGCGAGGTCCGGGATCCCAAGAGCTACCGCCACGAACACAATACAGGCGATTTTGAAATCGACAGTTTCAAGATGGAAGACGTGCTCCTCACCATCTACCAGCCAAACAACTTCCGACCCTTCACCGTCAGCGTCTACAACTGCGAACTACCGCGGCTGCGGAAGCAATGGCTCTTTTACGACTTCATGTCCGCAAACAACATGAGCGGCTCCTTCGACGACTCGCTCTTCACCATCCATCCGCGGCAGGTGCACGGGACGACCGGTGTGCCACTCATGAATGGGCAAGAAGAAGATGCCACGCACTGGAAGAAGCACAGTCGGTTACGGATCGATGGGCTGAAAATCGATCACCTGAATCGAGGGGTGGAGGGACCTTTCTCCTGGATTCAGGAGGGCACCGTGGATATTGTGGCGGACGTTATGATTCCGCACGACGAAGATGGGAGTATTGCGAAAGTGATGTCGGATTTCTACGACCAGCTCGAGGCGACCGTTACGCACGCTACGCACCCACCACCCCCTACTCGATCCAACGACGACGACTATGACCATGACGACGACGACAATAACTACAACCGCAACCACAACCACACCAATGACATCATCGACCACGCCGCCCTCGAAAGATCCTCCACCGAACCAGCCGCGCACCACAAAGCCACCCTCCGCGACGAAGATCAAAGATTGTTAATCCTCGACCTCACCGTCTCCCTCAACAACCCGCGCGCCTCGGTCCCCCTCTTCCCCTCCCCCACGCACCTCTCCTATACCAACGCCGCCCTCGTGCGTCCCATCGTCGCCTACATCAACACGCGCTCCCAAGTCTTCATTCCCATCACTTGCCGCATAGTGAAGCGCCAGTCGGAGTTCGATGGGAGTTGGACGATCTTCGACTCCGGCTTGCTCGATGATTTGAGTCGGGAGACGTACGAGGCCTTTGTCAAGGATTTGGGGGATCAGGGGTTGCAGAGGCGGAGGATGAGGAAGGTGGGGGTTTGGGGACTGAAGGTCGTGGCGCAGGCGTTGTTTTTGGGCTTGGCGGGGCAGTTGGCTTGAGAGATCGAATGCATTGATGGGGAAGGAAGGGATGGCGGGGAGAGGAGCTGGAGGGGTCGGGGCGTGTCTTGGGTTGGGAGGTAGCGAGGCGTTTTTTTTCTTTGTTGCGTGCCAGTGTAATATTGTTGGGGGCGTTGACGGGGATGGATATGGATATGGGGAAGGGTAAATGTAAGATGTGCGCATGGGAATTTGAGGACGGTGGGGGCGAGGATGAAGGAGAGATTTTGAACGCTCAGGAGCTTTGCGAGAAAGAGCGGATTGCGGGTTAGCGAGGAGTTACGGATCTTTTATCACGGCTATGCACATGCTATAGATCACGACAAGTACGAGCAGCAAAAGTCTGTTCATGTCACTCCTTCAGCCCTTGAGCAAGCACTCGTTCAATTCCGGTCGAGACGGTGGTCTCTAGGGACGGGATCTGTTCCACTTCATCATACCCAAAGCAGAAGGATGTCCCGGCAGCAAAGTGACGAATGATGACAGTGTCTCCCATTAGACGGACAGAGATGCATCTGCGAGCTGGACGGCACCCCGCGCTCATACAGCACACAACCCGCATTGCAGGACACGTTCACTGGCTATTGAAGCCGTGCCGCTAACGGACGCCAGCTCATGCCTCTGGACAGCATATGACGACGGGTGCAAGGACGACGCGTCTGCATCACTCCCATAACTGCTGCCGCAGGAACAGTAGCATGATAGATGCCAATGCATCTCCCACTCTTAGCTGCACGACTGTGCTGGACGTAGCAATCTTCAAGCTGAGAGGCTAGCTTAGCGTCCCTGAGCCTCTAGATGCACCATGATACCGAGACCCACGCCTCATCCCGGATAGTTCGCTGCTCGGACTGCGCAGAGTCGTGCTACGCGAAACGCGAGCATCCCGTAGCTGCACCGTTCCCAATACCAGTCAGCAGAGAGCTCTTCGCCGAGCTACAGCGCAGAGGACTCTACACGAATTCAAGCTGGCTTCGCGCTGGCGGCGTGCAACGGTGCTGAGCCCGTTCGAGGGACTCGATTCAGCTGCACGAGCTGGACACGCACCCGCCGGAATTGAAACGCCCGCTAGTGAAGACATGGTCGGCGGCAATGACCATAATCTGTATCCATCGAGCCTAGCACTGAAGGCTCTGGCTCCTTTCGGAAAAGCACAGCAAAAGGATGGAATCAATGCCGAGTCGAATAATGGAGCAGCCTTGCCCGAAAGTGCAAATCCATCGATCAGGACTTTGGTCGGGAGCCAACGTGGCAACGAGCAAGACGCATGTCGCCTACACCGCCCGGCCGGCAGTCTCACTGAGCTCATGTTTCGCCGGCCGTCGGAAGTTCTCAACGAAATCTACTCTCACTACCTCCCGATCGGGTTGAAACCCCCTGAACAGCGGTGAATAACAAGCGGATTCCGGGTGGCTTTCCGCTCTGCTTCCAAGAGATGTTCGAGGAAGCGGCGAGGCTTGTCCAAAGTAACGCAACGATTGTGGCAGGTACCTCACTCTCGCCGAGTCAAGAAAAATATCATTCGACATACCAGGGATGACATGCCGGCCTCTCGTACATTCATCGAAAGCTTGGATCAAGAGCCAGCCGGCTGCATTCTAGAAGATTGGCCTCGGAAGTTTGCCGGCACGTACGCAAACCGGCGGTTGTCGTCTGCTTACCGGATGCTTTGGCTGTGGACGATCAGCCCCTTCTCATCGGCAGATACTTGGCTGGCATGGCGAGTGTGTTCACCAGCCTCCTGAAATTTGACATCTATCATCATCTCAGCTGTATGGCGCCAAGCTTCTCCTCGTCGCTATCGGAGGCATACCACAAGCACTGGAGAAAGGTAACATTAGTCAAGAAAGAAGCCAAGGTTCGCTGATGCCGACGAAGCTGTGGAGAAGGCTGCGCTGCTGGCGAGTCGTATGGAGTAGTGCGGGCCCGCGCTGCCCCTGGCGTTCCACATCGCGGGAACCTGGAGGCCCCCTCGTTGAGGATTCGTCTCAAATGGCTTCGCTGAGTCAGTCTCACTCTTGAATATTCATGGGAAAGGGCAGGCAATTCTGGGGAACAGGAATTGCATGGAAGGGCCAATTAATCCACCGCCAACACTACTAGCACCACCACCACGAGCCCCACTTGTTCTGACCAACGCTGGGCACGTACTCTATGTCGCCATTGGCAGCAATTCCGATCGCCTGTCCTTCACCCTGATACCTCCAGTTGCTGAAGTATAATGGTGTACCGCCTTCGCCATGCCCGTTCGTCGTGGCGTAGATTCCGGCGAAAGCGCCCGTGAAAGAAGTCGACAGGATTGAGTTGTTCACATACGCAAAAATCTTTAACACTTGCCCTGCCGCACCAGCCGCCATGGCGTAGTGCGTGAAGTTGTAGCCCTTGATCTCGAAATGGATGCCCTCATTCTCGCACCATGACTGCGGAATCCGTTTCGTGACGGTAGCTGGCGCGTTCGGACCTTCGGCCCGGAATCTGAGGTGTGGCAAGCCATCCAGGTACACCACACCGAGATCGGTGTGCATGTCCTGAGTCAGGAACATCGTAACGCCGGCCTCTTCGCCTTGCTTAGTCGGTGCAAATCGCATGTCAATGTCAAATACGTAGATGGTATCGGTTTGCCGGCGGCCGACGAAGGTTTGTCCATCCAGAGGGTTGAAGCTCGGGAATTGCGAGAGGTTGGCATTGGAGGGCGTCAGCTGGAGTGTATTGGCATGGCTGGGCGGCGAGATGACGTAGTTCTGGGTCTTCGGGAATCGCCAGAAGGTGAAGTGGCGGGGCAGAGTTGATCCTGGAGGAAAGTTGTAGTAGTCGGGATCTTTCACGAATGTGCCTGTGCCAGGCAAGTTCCGATTCGGCGGTGGCAATGGTCCAGACATCTCGCCGCTGACTCGCTCGAGGATGGGCCATTCGCCTTCAGGCCAGGAGACTGGGTACAACACGGTTTCGCGGTTCATCGGCCAGTTGATGTACGCGGGCCCAGATCGTGTGGTCAGAGCAACACCCCACCAATTGCCATTCGCATCCTCGAACAGATCAGCGTGGCCAACAGTCTGGAAGAGAGAGCTGGTGTTGGTGGCAGTCAGAGCTGGGTTGCGTGGATCCGACTCCCATGGTCCCGAAGGGTTCTTTGACCGGAAGATGTCTGCCTGATGGCCAAGTGCAGTCCCGCCCTCGGCCAACAGCAGCCAGTAGTAGCCATCTTTGAAGTACATATGAGGACCCTCGGGGGGCTGCAGACCGGTGCCATTGGTAAGGTAGTAGGGTGTCGATGTTTCGCCAGACGGTAGTTCGATGGTGAATCGTTCAATATCCGTTGTGAAGGGATTGCCCAAAACGGTATGGGCGCATTGAGAGAAGATGGTCCCGTTCGTGTCCCAGAAGATGTCGGGATCATACCCAGGGATCTTGACTTCGAGAAGATTGCTCCATGCATCGTTGTCGTAGGGATTGGTGGTGGTAAAGATGCCCGTGCCACTGCTGGGAGCATCAACGTCGACGTTGATGACGTAAAATGTGCCCTCATGGTATCTCAGGGTAGGTGCATACCATCCTCCACTGCCGCGGGATGCTCGCGTTTCGCGTAGCACGACTCTGCGCAGTCCGAGCAGCGAACTATCCGGGATGAGGCGTGGGTCTCGGTATCATGGTGCATCTAGAGGCTCAGGGACGCTAAGCTAGCCTCTCAGCTTGA
>DAHZQE010000157.1:0-6812 GCA_027409005.1 Ferrimicrobium sp.
ACAAGCTCATCTAGAATGACCTTGCAGCCATCTTTCGGTTTCCCAGTAATGGCTCGTATACGTTCATAATGCATGTACTTTAGGCGTAGGTTGCAAGTCTTGTGTATGATAGTGCCACTCAACATCTAAGCTCCCTGTTTACAACCGTCGCTCTTGAGCATCGATAGTACTTTCTATCATACATCAAGGAGCATCCCATATCCGTCCTTCCCACCTTCTACCGATGCATCCTCCAACGCTTCTCACACACCACCCAGTCGTTTCTGCGTCCTAATAGCCCGCCGCCTCTGTGGCAGTAATTGCCGCACGCTCAGCCGGAACGGCCGCTCTCTGGGAAGCTTCCACCCCTTTTTGCGCAGCCTCCAACGCCTCCAGCGCTTCCTCTCTGAGCTTCCGCAGTTCCTTGACGGTATCCTGCGCGTCCTTCGCAGCCTTCTGTGCATCATCCACCAACGCTTGTGCTGCCTCAAGCGCCTTCTGCATGCCGATCCCACCCTTCCTCGCAGCAGCGTCGGCGGCACCCTTCGCCGTCGGTTCTTCGCCAGGACCAGTAATTGGACGGGATCCAAGCCGAAGAGGAAGATGAGTGAAAAGCTACGGTAGCAGATCTGGCCAAGGTTGTGCAGATTCTTCAGAATAGGAATGATGGGGCCTTCTCCAGCCGTTGCTTCAGAGAGTGTTTCTCTTCATTCGAGACAGAGCCACTGTGCAATATCTGGTTCCGTGACGAAGCCAGTCCAGGTGTAGTGTTTCTTGCGAGAGTCGTGGCCAGGGGTCGTGTAGTGGATGGCCGCGTATTCATCCACCCCCTCCACGCAAATGTAGCAGATATTCGGTGGTGGGCCACTCCGGCTGGAAAGGGGGGCCTTGAATGCTGGTCTGAACCTGTTGAACGGCTGACTGTGCCCTGGAGTCGCTGCATGCTTCAAGTCTTCGAGACTTTGCGCAACGACCACATCGTTAGCGTATGCTTGGTGCTCGGCTTGGACGTTTGCGTAGACGGTGCAGAAGAAGAGTGCAGACGTCATGGGCGACTCTGCGGTGGAAAGGTCGAATTGCGCGAATCTTCGAGATTGGTCCTGTGATACGCCTGCCGCATCGTCAATGTGCCGCTCCACCAGATCTTCACTTGGACCCGGCAGGAGAGGAACGAGGATCCCGTAATCTGCCGTAGCTTATTCTCGTCATGCATGGATGGCGAGTCGTCCAATAGGCACTTGCCTGAGTCGAAGAGCAAGTACGCCACGGATCACCTCGAGGTTAGCTCCCTAAAGGCCCGCCGCGCGAGGCTCGATTATATGTTACTAGGCCGTCGCGCTCTTCGACCGGGACGATTTCAAGAGCTGTCAGAAGGCCTGCAGGTACAACCTGGGCGATCCAAGTCTCTCACCATACTGGACCCAAGAACTATCTCCACTTCTGTCAGCGTCTCGCGATTGGAACGAGCGCGAGAAGTGAAGCCTAGCCGCGGAAGACATCTACAGTGGCGTATTGAACAAAGTTGGGGAGAACCGCTCCGAGGCCGAGCAAGCGGCGATACGCGGGTTCCGCGAGGACTTGGGTCAGGTGAAGGACCCCCGAAGGCGAGCACACGTGGAGAGACGGAGGGAGAGGATGAGTCCGAGGAAGGGGCGGACGAGGAGGAGGTCGAGGAGGACGAAGCGGAAGCGACGGGTTGAGGCATCCAAGGAGAGCGAGGTCTGCAGTAGGTCAGTTTGGCTCCTGACATGCGTTGACGGGCGTGCAGATGCCTACCTACTCATGAGCCTCCACGGCCACGGCTTCTTCATCGAAACTCGACCCCTATAAGAAGTACGAAAACCTCGTTCGCCGTCCGTCTGTTGCTACCAAGAACAAGCCCTCGCATGACTTTGCTGGCTGGAAGGTATGCGAGCCACTAATTACACGAATGTGCTGCGGACTAAAACGCATCTTGATAGTATCGCAGACGTGCGCCGCGCGTTTGAAGAGCGACCGAAGAATGCCCAAGAAAATAACAGCTAATGGATTGGATGTGGGACAACATGGTCGCAGGCTGCTTCAGATCGGCTTTGCTGCGTTCCTGGTAGATCTTGTATGTTGTAGCGTCGTTACTCGTTTAATCCACCCCCACCCTTGGGAGTTTGTGCAAGGGCAGAAGCTGGGTGACGAGCGCGAGCCAGCAAGCCACACCCCGAAGATCGGCATGGCGCTGCCAGCGCTAGTTCGAAGGCCAAATTGGGTCATTGACCTTCATCGGGCTGGCCAGCATTCTACTGTGAAGCAGAGCCGGAGGACAGTCACTACAGCTGGATGTTTAGGATGTGACACAACGAGGTGTTAGGTCTTTTCTACATGTGTATTCCCTCCCTCGTCTCAGCTTGGCGGGGCGGAGACGCAGGCTCTCGCACTTCGCTGTGAAACCCAACTTGGCTGAATCGGTGCAACAACATGCTATAGATGCACAATCCGGCGGCAAGCATCTCCCAACCGGCGAACCAAGGGAGACCATGGCGGACCGACTGACCCAGCTACAAGATGCCATCGCCAACGTACGCTTCGCCGCCACCTATTTCCCTTTCTCCGTCAGACAGCTAACGCGTCCACACAGCAACTCGTCCTGATGTACGCCTCGATCAACTACATCCACACCCGCCATCCATACGCCGACATTTCCGGCCAGCCCTCTCAAGCCCCGGCTCCCGCTCCTCCACCACCACCACCAGAACA
The DNA here is from genome assembly GCA_027409005.1 of Ferrimicrobium sp. Classification (GTDB taxonomy): domain Bacteria; phylum Actinomycetota; class Acidimicrobiia; order Acidimicrobiales; family Acidimicrobiaceae; genus Ferrimicrobium. The sequence continues at coordinate 2,710 of DAHZQE010000157.1, forward strand.
GCAACTCACGAACGGCACCGCCACCATCAGTCAGCAGCCGAACGGCCCAGCACGTGCGCAAGCGCAACAACCACAGGACCCTCCTGCTTCGCCCCCTCCCGAGCTCCCAGATGCGTTCGAAGCTACGCTACATGAACTGGCGAGGTCTTTAGTGCTGCAGGAACAGCAGATTGAGGTCCTGATCCAGAGTCTACCGGGTTTGGGCAACAGTGAAGCGAGTCAGGAGCGGAGGATGAGGGAGTTGGAGGCGGAACTGCGAGAGGTAGAAGGGGAGAGGGCCAAGGCGGAAGCTGAGAGGGAGAGGATGATGGACATGTTGGGTGGGGTGTTGGTGGGGGCGAGGAGGGTAGCTTGAGGTCGTGATGGATTAGGAAGGAGTCACTTAAGATGAGGAAGGCGCGACTGCTGGCAGCGGGGCTTGCCATCGCGCCAGGAGGGTGCTCAAGTGAACGATGCATTCTCCCTCGACGTTCGCGACCATCGCCTGCGCGATTGTACCACGAGAGAACATTCGAGCACAGCCAGCCCCCAGCATCAATCAATTGCGCGACAATGGATCACACAAAACACCACCTCATGAACGACAACCTCCGCGCCATACGCGATGCTGGTGGCCTTCGCTCTTACATGCGCGAACTCCGCAGCACCACCCATTCATTTGCCCAAGCAGTCTACGCACACCATAACCCACCCTCCGATCCCGACACTACCGCCACAAATACCAGAACCGGCACGCCATTCCTGACTGTGACCCGCGCCAGCACGCCCAACTTCCGGAACCCACTTTCCCGCGCCGGACAACTCGAAGCCGCATCTGCGCCCGCAGATCGTCGGGAATTGCATTTGAAGTTAGAGGAGTACGCCAAGCGCATGGCTGAAGCGGCGCTGACGAGGAACGGGCGGGAACTGAAGGCGAAAGCTACGACGAAGGTCTGTCGGTGTACGGTGTTGAGCGCGAGTTCCGTGTGGACGCGGCCGTTTGTGGAGATTTTGAGGGAGGTAGTCGCTGAGCTAGGGTGACGAGAGCGGCGGAGCTGATGCCTCCACATCATGCTGCGGCAAGTATCTTGGTTCCATTGCTCTTCGACATTACGGCCTTCTGTGGCTGCACGACCCGCCTCTTCGGCGCCCGATATGCGATAACAAATGTCTTCACGACTTCCGTGCGCGCTCCTTGGCCTGCTCACAGACCTTCTTCAACACCTCGCCACCCCACTTAAAGTCCTCTTCCACCAGATACACCTGGGCGCTCAACCTCACCCACAGAGCATCGCCATGTATCAAGAGTGCCAGGAAGGTATCGTGCTCATCAACCATCACCTTACTCATCCACTGCGCAGCCTCCACAGCCTTGCCATGATCTCCACCGAATACTTCCTGTACCGAAAGCGGCAACCGTACGTTTGAGAAATTGCAGTCCTCGAGTGTGCCGTCTTGGTTCTCCATCACCTCAGTACCAAGAATCTCCGCCACGACCTTGCCGGCGCAACGGGCGAGGTGGTTGCAGTAAGACATCACTGCTTCCTCTCCTTGTTTGTCTTGCCAGCGTATTCTGCTCCGCCATGCCAGAGCTTCCGGCACGCAAAGGTAGGGAGAGTTGTCTAGCGTGCCGATGAACTCGAATTGCTCCACAAAATTGCTCTTGCTGCTGGGCGGGAGGGGATTATTGATCACGCTTGCTCCTTCTTTGGGACGGGGCTGGAAGCCGTGAGATGTCGGCATCGTTGATCGGATCAGATGTTGATTCCGGATTGGGACGTAGAGAACAGCGGAGGAGCGAGGAGTGTAGAGCCATTTATGACAGTTGCTGAACCAGAAATCTGGGTTGAGTTTCGGCAGGTCCAGGGCAATGTGCCCAATGCCATGCGCGGCATCGATGCATGAGAGGATGTTCTCTTCTCGGCAGACCTTCGTGAGGTCTTCGAAGGGTAGCCGGACACCTGGCATGGACACTATCGTATCGTATACCGCTACCCGCGGATTCTTGCCTGCAGAGCGGATGGCCTTGATGGCGTCCTGGAAACGATCAACGACCGCAGCGTTGGAGACTGGGAACGTGAGATCAATCCTATGACTCTCCACAGGCCTCGTCTCCAGCATATACTCGATGGTCTTCTCACAACTCCCGTAGATCGTGGAGAAGTAGATGATCACGTCTCCGGCTTCATACACCAGATTTGACAGGACGGTATTGACTCCCGTGGTGGCGTTGTGGATCATTACGATTTCCTCGACGGGGACATTGAGGTAGTCGGCCAGTGCTTGTCGCGAAGTGTCTATGAGGTCTGGGTAGTCGTATCGGATCCATTTGTCGGGACGGGCTTCGGCCGCGTCTTGGTGTTGGCGCATGCGTGCCTGCACGGCTTTGGGCATTGTGCCGAAGGAGCCTGTGGGGTTTCAGTGGGATGGTCCGTCTAGACGTCACCTTCAAAAACGTTCCATCGACGTACCATGATTTAAATTCCTCCAGCCCTCAGCCAGGGCGAAGTGTGTAGCGGCCTCTTTGCCACACTCTATGGATCCTCCTATCTTCTCGTCCCCATTTGTCAAAGCCATCTTGGAAATAATAGAGGATAGCATGATGTACGAATAAGAGAGGAGGATAAAGCGTGTATCTACGGTGTCTGTGATACCCCTTTTGACTCACGGCCAACAATGGCTCTACGTCGACAGACGGATTGTTGACCCGAGATCCACCTTCTGATGGATTTAAAGTTAGGATGACATCGAAGCGCCAAGGCAGGAAAGCAGGTCTTGGCACGCCCTTTGACATAAGAGTCATTGTGTTGCGCCGCAAACGTGTGCCAGCAGTGTGCGTCTATCGTCCTATCATGGAACTATGCAGCTAAGCAATTGGCCCTCCTCGCTCAACGCCATCGAGCTGTCGCGCCGTCATGCATCCCAAGCCGTTGAACGGCTTTCTTTCTCCCAAAACGCCTACGCACGCGATGCTGTTGAAAGCAATCCCCAGAGTTCAACTGGTCTTGATACATTCAAGCCTTCTCTACAGCAGCCAACCTCTTCTGCCTGAGCTCCACGTCCCTCATCTCCTTCTCCATAAACGCATTAAACTCCTTATCGCCCTCGAGGTAGAGATGATGGCCAGCATTCTTGATGACCTTGACCGTCACATCACCGTTCTCCAGCAGCTTTTCTCGTTCAGAAGCATTTTCTAATGCTTTTCTCTTCTCAGCATCGAGGATCTTCTTGCTGTCGAGTCCGCCATTGACGTCCATCCAGTCTTTGTCGCCGTACATGAACACGATCGGTATTCCCGTCTCGCGCACGCGGAGGACACCGTTAATCTGGCCCGTTCTCCCGGCATCTGACGCTGCGCCGTCTACCCGCGGCGCATCGTGGGGTTGCAGGTACTGTCGCCCCACCCCCTGTATCCGTCGGATCAACGGACTTCGCGCGAAAGCTCCTGGTGCCAAGATATAGGCCAGCGCATACTCCCCGCTCCCCTTTTGACGGAAAAGACTGTAGCTGTAATCGTGCAATGCCTGCGACTCATCCAGTGGCAAATGTCCGAAACGTCTCGAAGTCCATCCAGACACTAGTCGCGGACCCAGCGGACCGGAAAGACGAACGAAGGAGAAGGGGGATATATTCGCGTCCCAGAGGGTGGTGAGCCATTTCGAGTATGGTCGCCTTCGAGCATTGTCGCTACCTGCGCCAGCTTTGCTTCCTGATTGATCCGGCATCTCTTCGTTCACGGCGTAAGGGTCTTCTGGTACACCGACGGGGCTAGCGAGGATGAGTTTATTGAGGTGGCCTGGATACTTCAGCGCGTAACAGACGGCCATGTAGCCGCCTAGACTGTGGCCCAGAAGGGTCATCTTCTCGATGCCACGTTTAATTCTCCATTCTTCAAGGGCATCGATAAACCAATTCTCTGCCTCTCGGACCTTCTCTTCTTTCTCTTTGGCATGGATTCGGAATGGTGGTCGGCTGCTCCTGCCCATGCCTAGCAAATCCAACGCATACAATCTCCAATGCGGTAATCTTGACAGGTGCTCGAAGGCGACCATACTCGAAATGGCTCACCACCCTCTGGGACGCGAATATATCCCCCTTCTCCTTCGTTCGTCTTTCCGGTCCGC
>DAHZQE010000178.1:0-2733 GCA_027409005.1 Ferrimicrobium sp.
ATAGACAGAGCACAGCTCGTGTGCTCGATAAGACAGGACGAGCTTGTCCGAACTGGGGCCCTAGCAGGCGAGCAGCCTACTCTAGATCGGTCGACAGCGCCTCGAGGAGCGAACTAAGCAGGTAACCCAGGAAGCTATATAGGTCCTCCGCGAATTTGGGGGTGATCTTCGCCTCGTTCATAGAGGTTTGCGCCTCCGAAAGTACGAGGCGGCAGTAGTTCAATAGAGTAGCAAGCTCATCAGACTCCCGCAGACTTAGCTTTTGCTCGTCAAGCATCCCTTCACCCATCCGAAGCCGGGTAACGATATCACCTATGCCGCTCTCTCCACCCTTCACGGCCTCCTCCGCCTCAAGGAGCGGATCGTCGTAGACCGGCGGCGATAGTCGCCACGCCTCCTGACCACCCGAGGCAGCTATCTGCGCAACCAACAGCATCGACTGTTTGGTAACGTCTCTCTGCTGTGCGGGCAAGGAGAGTACTATCGACTCGCCGTCACGTGAAAACGGCTCCTTCATGCTCTTCCTACTGTCGCCCAGAGACCGTAGCGATGAAGGCTCGCCACATTGTTCTCCATGTCCTCGCGTGCACCTGCGGCAACAATCGCCTTCCCATCACGATGCACTTGCATAGTCAGTTCAGTAGCCTTTACTTTTGAAAACGCGAATAGCATTTGCAGTACGTAGATCACGTAAGGGATCAGGTTCACCGGGTCATCCCAGAGAATTGTTACCCAACTCTCTTCGGCGAGCGTCTCCTCCTGCTTCTCCTCAGTAGGTGAGAGTAATGGTGCTGTAGACAATCGAACGCAATCCTCCTCCCCCCAATTCTAACGGGGCATTACGAGGCGTAGGATGGACCAGAGAGCGAGCCCTCTTTCGTCTCGACGGCAACCACCTCGCCACGAGCCTCTCGCGATACATGAAAGAGGGAAAGATAGTACCAGGTCATCGCAATCCAGGTGAGTGTCGCTCCAGCGATGTGCAGACCTATCAGCACCGCCGGTAGACCAGAGAAGTAGGTGGTATAACCAATAATCGCCTGAATCGCTCCCATCCAGAGCAACATCCGCGCCCGGCGTTGAACGACCTCTGGAGCGCGAGCCTGATGCAACAGAAAAAGATTCGCGAGAATCAGGGCAACCAGTACTATAGCGAAATCGGCGTGCAGATAGGCGACCTGGCGAAGGTTAAACGGTAGCCGTGACGAGATCGGGGAACCTGAATAAGGACCAGTGCCAGCGACGGCGGTACCCACTATGATCAGGGCACCGAGGTTCAAAAACATCAACCGTCCGAGCCAAACAGTCTCCTTGCCCACAACTGGTCGTGCTTTACCTTCCGCTGAGATTGCGTGTTTGTAGAGCACTAACGAGTTCCAGAGCACCACGATCGCCAACACGAAGTGGGCCATCACAAACGGAGGAGCGAGCTTCTCAAGTACAGTGATCCCACCGAGGACGCTCTCGGCGACGACCTCTGCGAAGAGCCCCAGAGAAAGCAACATGAGATCCCGGCGAAATGGCTTGCGAAAGAAGGCAAAAACCGCGGTAACACTCATGCCTAGAGCCGCAAAAAAGGTGACGACCCGATTGACAAACTCGATCATCGGGTGGTAGTTGAACGATGCGGTAAAGTGACCGGTGGTGCAGTTGGGCCATGTCGGACACCCGAGTCCCGACTGTGTCAAGCGAACAACGCCGCCGGTGACGATAATCACGGCACAAAAGATCAGCGTTGCATACGATATCCGACGGAACAGAGCCGGAGATACGTTCCACAACCGCTGCAGGCGTCGCAGGCTTTGCTTCATTACTACCTAATGCTACCTGAGGGTTGAACGCTTCGCGCAATCTTCGCCATTAGAGATGTCTGCTCAACTCCAGCGAAAGAAACGGATCGCCAGCAATGGCGCGCCAACTCCCCATATCACCAGGTTAACTATCGCCCAAGCCGGCACAGAGCCGGACATCGCCAGACCATGCAAGATCAATTCAGACGCCCCAGCAGCAGGAAGAAGTTTGGCTATCAGCTCCAAGAAGCCAGGGAGGCTGGTCAACGGCACCGCCATGGAACCCAACCCCAACAGCACTAGCCACAGAAGTGTTGAGAGCCCGAGTACAAGTTCGGCCTTTAGTGTCCCTCCGATCAGGAGTCCGAGGCCGGTGAAGGCCGAGGTGGCGAGCACCCAGCCAAGGATGAACAGCAGAGGGTTGCCCTCCGGATGATAACCCATCAATAGACCGATCAGCACCAACACGATGAGTTGGATGAGTTCGAGCACTACAACCTGAGCAAGCTTGGCGAGGATTATTCCGCGGCGACCAAGGGGGGTGACTCCTAGTCGCTTCAAAACCCCATAGTTACGGTCAAAGGCGACCGTGATCGACTGCGATACCATTCCTGAGGCCATGATGCCAAAGGCGATCGCGCCAGCGAGGATAAAGTTCACCCTACTCGGGACTCCAGATGGAAGCGGGAGGAACTTGACCGACCCAAAGACCAGGAGTCCTAGCACTGGAATCACGAGCGTCAACAGAGCCGCCTCTCCCTGTTGCAACGTCATCTTGACCTCAGATGAGGCCTGAGCAAGCACCGGTCTAGCCATGAGCGTCCTCCTTTGATGTTGGGTCTGACTGATCCTCCGGTGTGATCGGCGGACCCTGGGTTGAAGCACCTTCTACCCCAATACCAGCCGGCTGGCCTGGTTCCGATGAGCCGATGAGCGAGAGGTA
>DAHZQE010000192.1:0-4081 GCA_027409005.1 Ferrimicrobium sp.
ATCTTCAACGACACAGACGCGGTCTCGGCTGCTCAAGTTCCCAGCGATGCGACCACCCTGTCCATACTCTTTGATCTCCGTGCTCTACGCACCCATAATGCTCGAGTTCGTCGATCGGTCACTCCTGCACGCCGCAAGCCACACCACCGGTGGTGGCCTAGTCAACAACCTCGCTCGGGTCATCCCAGAAGGGCTAAGCGCTGTCATTGACCCGAACGCATGGAGATGGCCTTCGATCTTCACTCAACTGATGGAGGACGGCGCTATCTCACTCGACGAGATGCGGCGTACCTTCAACCTCGGTGTTGGCATGGCGTTGGTAGTGGCGCCAACCCACGTGACTACGGTGCTTGGCTCCTATCCTGGAGCCGTAGAGATCGGTCACGTTTTAGAAGGAGACGAACGAGCACGATGGAGCTAACGACCGCGAACGCAGCTGCAGCCCGAGCTGAGCTGATTGCAAGCATCAAGGAACATGCGATCACCTACGGCGACTTTGTCTTGAAATCTGGCGCCAAATCAACCTGGTTCATCGACACCAAACGAGCCATCTGCCGACCTCCTATCCTCTTTCACACCGCCCAGCTCGCGCTGGCCGTAGTCTTAGAAGAGGTGACCGCCATCGGTGGACTTACCATGGGGGCAGACCCAATCGCATTTGCAGCCGCAGCGATCGCGCAGTCCGAGGGGCGGAGACTGAGTGCCTTCTCGGTTCGCAAGGAGGTCAAAGAGTATGGACAGGGTGGTCGCATCGCTGGGAACTTGAGCAGCCGAGACCGCGTCTGTGTCGTTGAAGATACCCCTTCACGCGGAACCTCGTTACAGGCCGCCATAGAGGCGGTCGAGGCGACCGGAGCGACGGTCGTGCAGGCGCTTGCGGTGGTAGATCGCGGCGGAAGTGCCGCCTCAGTCGTTGCGCCGATTCCGTTCGTAGCCCTAGTCAGCGCCCCTGATCTCGGTCTCCCCTACGAGGGGGGCCTCTAGCCTCGCTAGTTGGTATTCCATCGACAGCTGGCCCAAATCCATCTCAGCCTGCCAACGATCACACGCCCCAAAGGTTCTAGCTCGTAGTCGACGAGCGCTGGTGGTAATCAAGTGCTGCCACCACCTCATCAGCCTGACTTGGGCGGGTGAGTCGCAGGATGGGTAGCTGCGGGCGCTCTAACAAGATCTCACGGATCCGTGGCGGATAGCTCGACCGTGTGCGCCAGGCCCAGCGCACGATATGTTCAGGGTTGTTGAAAATAGTCCAAAACGGTGGCTCGACATTGCCGTTCCAGAGCGGCTGATGGGCAAACCCACGTATCAGCGTACGAAGCACTACCCGCCTCATAACCACGTGCAACGGATAGTCGAGCCAGATCAGCAGTTGGGCACGGGCTAGTAGGCGTTCGCGCACGACATCGTACTGCCACTCAGTAACCCAGCGACTCTGAGCGATAAAACGATCTACTTCAAGCTCAAAGGTTGGCAACACGCTCCAGTTCGGCCCGTGAAAGAGACTATCTAGCTCTACGTAGGTCAGATCTAGTTTTCGACTCAGCCTACGACACAAGCTCGACTTCCCAGACCCAGACACCCCCGCTACCAAGGCACGACTAGGGGCAAAGTCGAGTTGATCGACGGTACTCAGCAGCGGCACTTAGGTCGCCAGATCCAGAACGTCGAAGCCATGTCACCATCGTAGCCGCGAGATCGAGGCTACGATGGCCAGAGCTGTCATGACAAAACGGTCTACTAAGACCAGGAGGTAGCTATGTACTTCGCCTCGGTGTACTCAAGCACCCCTTCTTGTCCACCTTCACGGCCAAGCCCACTCTGCTTTACTCCACCAAAAGGTGCAGCTGGGTCCGAGACCAAACCACGATTCAGTCCGATCATTCCAGCCTCGAGAGCCTCTGCCACCCGGAGACCTCTCGCGAGATCACCGGTGTACAGGTAGGAGACAAGCCCAAAGTCGGTGGCGTTCGCCAACGAGATCGCCTCATCCTCTGTCTCAAAGCTCGTCACCGGTGCTACCGGTCCGAAAATCTCCTCTCCAAGCAGCTGCGAGCTCGGATCTACATCTTCGAGTACCGCAGGTTGGACAAAGTAGCCCTTCCCTTGCCAGCGTTCACCACGACTTAACAGCCGAGCACCCCGATCCAACGCATCACTCACAAGCGCCTCGACCTTGTCTTGTGCCTCTTGATTGATGAGTGGACCTAGCTCGGTGCCCTCCGCTAGACCAGGCCCCATCTTCAGTGACTCCATCGCCTGAGCCAGCTTGGCGCTGAAGGCACTCGCCACTGAGGCTTGAACGTAGAACCGGTTAGCCGCGGTGCACGCCTCTCCACCGTTTCGCATCTTGGCGATCATGGCACCAGCAACGGCTGCATCGAGATCAGCATCTGCGAAGACCAGGAAGGGGGCGTTCCCGCCTAACTCCATAGAGGAGTTGATGATCGTATCAGCGGCCTCGTGGAGCAGCGTTCTACCGACCTCCGTCGACCCAGTGAAAGACAGCTTTCGCACCCTCGGGTCGTGCAACATCTTAGAGACGACGTTTGAGGACCCACGGGCAGGAAGCACGTTAACCACTCCAGCCGGGACACCCGCATCCATCAGGATCTTGGCGATCAACAGCGCGGTCAACGGCGTGTCGGTGGCTGGTTTCAGAATTACCGAACAGCCAGCCGCTAGCGCAGGAGCGATCTTTCTAGTGGCCATGGCGGCAGGAAAGTTCCACGGAGTGACCAAGACTGCCACGCCGATAGCCTGACGAAGGACGAGAATCTGGTTGGAGCCACTGGGTGCACGCTGGATCAGCCCCGACTGGCGAACCGCCTCCTCAGCATACCAACGAAAGAACTCGGCCGCATAGGCGACCTCTCCACGTGCATCAGGTAGCGCCTTCCCGTTCTCCAGCACGATCACGCGAGCGATGTCCTCGGAGCGTTCGACCATGAGTTCGTAACTCTTGCGAAGAATCTCCGCTCGCTCACGAGGCGCTCGCCTCTCCCAGCACGGTTGCACCTCGTAGGCGACGGTGACCGCCTCCATCGCGTCCGCCTCGGTGGTGAGCGGAACGCTCGCAAGCGTCTCGGTGGTCGCGGGGTCGATAACCTCGGTCGTTGCACCATCACGCGCAACGACCCATGATCCACCGATCAGCATCTGCGTAGGTACGCCCTTAGGTAGTTCTGACACATGCATGAGTTAGTCCATCCTCTTCATAATGACCTCAACGATTCGATCTACCGACGGAATCACCTGATCTTCAAGCTCGGCGGCGGCCGGCAACGGGATGTGTGGAGTAGTGATACGAACCGGGGGTCCATCGAGGGTATAGAACCCCTCGTCGGTCACGATCGAGACCACCTCTGCCCCCCAGCCACAGAGCTGAGGATTCTCCTCCACCGTAAACAGTCGCGAGGTCGCCGTCACCGAGGCGAGCACACTACTGATGTCGAGCGGCACCAAGGTTCTCAAGTCGATCACAGTACAGTCGATGCCGAACTCACGTGCGAGACGGTTCGCCGCCTCGGTGGCACGATGTACCATCGCTCCGATGGTAACAATCGTGGCGTCAGCTCCCTCACGGACGATCCTCGCCCGACCCAGCGGCTCAACTATCTCACCATCGGCCACCTCGCCCTTGGTGGCATAGAGCGACTTTGACTCCAGGAAGATCACCGGGTCGTCATCACGAACTGCAGCCGCAAAGAGGCCGACGAGGTCGTGTGGCGTCGAGGGGAGGGCAACCTTTAGACCAGGTACCGCCATCGCCCAGTTCTCAATCGACTGCGAGTGCTGGGCACCAAACCGGAGGCCACCTCCGTTGCCGGATCTGATCACCACCGGCATCGTGACCTGACCATTGGTCATGTAGCGGGTCTTAGCCATCTGATTGGCGACGATGTCCCAACAGACTCCGAAGAAGTCGGAGTACATGATCTCAGCGACGGGACGAAGACCGGTCATCGCCGCCCCCATCAGCGTACCCAAAATAGCCTGTTCAGAGATGGGAGTATCGATGACCCGATCTGGACCAAACTGCTCTAGCAGACCGGAGGTGGCCTTGAAGACACCACCTGCCCTC
>DAHZQE010000199.1:0-5030 GCA_027409005.1 Ferrimicrobium sp.
ATCTTTTGTGATCGTTCGCGTCTCCGCAAATTGCGCTGTTCGAGAGCGAGATTCCAGACATAGCGAGCATCGGAGCAGTGAGGCGCAAGAACAGGCAATTCCTGTTCTCCTGGGTACAGGCGCTCACGAATGCTCATGCTCGTAGTATTGGCCGAGGGTCTGACAGTTTTGACTGATGTGGAGATATCCAGCTCAGTATGCGCCTATCCATCCCCGCCCTCACGGACGAGGTCTTCCGGCGATCTTTGATGAACCGGTATTGGAGAGGGGATGAAAAAGTCCTACACCGAAGGTCTAGCGTACCACGGTGCTCGCAAGCCGTGCGTCGGCGACCTGTAAGGGCGTGGCCAAGCGTCGGTAGCACTACGTACGGGCCAGCTATTGAGCCCCGAAATGGGGTTAGTCCAGGGTGGTGACACTGTCATGACAAGTGGAAGACAATAGCGACGGCGACGTGATTGTGTGGCACCGCCGGACCGTGGGTGTCGAAAAACCTGAGCACGCTCCTAACCTTGATGCGCGAGAACTGGGAGATCTCATGTTTGCCCGTCCAGCTGATCACCAAGTGGGCAGCCCAGGAAAGGCTATGGCTGCAACCACGAGGTGAACGGAGATGGGCACACTACTGCTGCCTCTAATCTAAGTACGTTTCAGACTAGTTGACTGTAATATCTATGCGATGAGGTTAGTTCCCATTGGAGTGGCAGCACAGGAACTCTAAGGTTCATCCCATGACGCTACGAAGATGGGAAACAGAAGGACGTATCGTGAGTAGTTTCACAACCTACCTGTTGGGTAGCTCATGAATATCCTCGACTAGCTGGCCTCTTAATTTTAACACACCAGCTTTGATGGGCAGCGGAGGGGAGTACGTCGGGGTATCGCAGATCTCGTATTTTGGTGGATCCAGCTGGGGTGTCAAGGGGCGTCCATTCACTGGGTAAAGTAGCTTGAGTGAACGTGCAGACCGAGCCCAAGTTGATGCGAAGTGCGACCGCATTGCTGGTCATCGATGTACAGCGGGGCTTTGATGCGATTGAGGACAGCGGGGTAGGTCGCAACAACCCAGATGCTATCGACAAGATAGCTGGCTTGCTGGCCCTGTTTCGAGCGGAAGGCGCCGCTATTTTCCACATTCGGCACGCAGGTACCGATGCCAGCTCCTATTTCCGACCGGAAGGGATTGGATTCTCTCCAAAGGAGGAGGCAAAGGAAAGAGCTGGTGAGCCGGTCCTGGTGAAACGGGTCAACAGTGCCTTCATCGGTACCGATCTTGAGACTCGATTACGTGAAGTAGGAATCAATACTCTTGTGATATGTGGCGCCACTACTAATCATTGCGTTGAGACGACTACACGCATGGCGGGCAACCTCGGTTTTGACCCGTGGCTTGTGCGTGATGCCACTTGGACCTTTGACCGTACGGGTCCAGATGGTGATCGACACTTAGCAGAAGATATTCACGCGATGAGCCTGACTAACCTGAGTGGTGAGTTCGCCAGGATCGTGAGAACATCCGATGTTCGGTTGTATTGAGATTCATGTGGATGAACTCGCCCTGTCATAGGGTGATTTTGAATCATTTGACCCCGAGGGCTCGGATCACCTCCGCGATGGGCTCGCGGATGAAAGCTACCCAATGGAGGTGGAAGAATAGTTTGGCGGATCTCACCGCTACTGCTGCATTCTGTTCTACGCTGCTGAAATCTGGGTCGCTCTATCATCTCCTCCAAGAGCACCTCGTGACTTCTCCTACCCCAGGGAGATTTTTGCTGGGTCTTAGGCGATCAGCAGTAATCAGCGACGAGAATCGAGCGAGAATCGGTAAGCCGACTATCTTGCAGCGGCGCTCAGCAAGGGAGCATGATCAATTCGCTGGGCACAAGATTCAAAACCTATCGATGGGTGGGAGGAGACACAAGCTCATCAGAGATATTCGATTCCGCAAGAGGTCTCGCCTGCGAAAGGAGAACTCCATGGATTGAAGGAGCTGACGCTAGCTTGGAGCGGAGTGACCAGCCTGGGTTTTCAACCATCAGGAGCGCTCGGATACTGGAGTTCGCAAAGTTCGTCATCCGAGCCGTAATTTGGTTTTTGGGGCCGTTCATCGATTCCGTCGGCCGATTCGTCACGAATGCGGTAAGTCCTGTTGTCTCTATTGGGCCAGGATCTCATCGTGCCAGGATCTCATCGTGCCAGGCACGCAGTCGTCTCCTGAGTAGCTCGATCTCTGCTGGTCGCTCCTTGTCGGCGAAGTCACCGATGTTAGTATCGAGGTGATCTTTGGCGAGTTCTTGGTAACCATAGGGATAGAAGGCGCTTCAGCGACTCCTTCGCCCACCAGGAAGCAGCCACATCATTGTTTGATTCTCCTGAATCTGAACAGGTGACCCAGTCTCTTGTCGGCACTTTCGCCTGGGTCTCTCGCTTGCCATGGTTGGCAGTCGTCTCATGCGATTGAAACTACCCATTAGTCGGGACGCAATACTCGTGCACACTTGGACGAATTGTCAAGTGGTAGACATTGAAGCGTCCCGGGGTCTCCGCAAAACCCAGGAAGCTTCACGCCTTTGCCTACGAGGACTACTTGGTGCCGAGGCTGCGCACAATCTGCCATGGCTTAGGAAAGCTCTCCAATGCAGGAGTGAATGCAGGGTTGGTGATAGCCTAGAGCGCAGCGAATGGGCCCGACTGGGATCATTGACTAAGGTGGCAGCTAGCGATGGGTGTGCGGATCCGAAAGAGGGATCAGCTTACCATCTGACAGGGTTGGTCGTGGGTACCACCCAGTTGGTCTCTGGCGGAGCTATGGAGAAGGGCGGAAAGCGTGATTGAAGCAGAGCAGATGGAAACTGGCTATGAAAGTCAACTTGACCACCTCGATCGCGAGATCGCGACCATGGTAAAGGAGACCCAGACAGCTTTGGCTGCGGCTCGGAAGGCTCAACGAGCGAGTGCAAGTGGCAACCAGGGCGAACTTATCGCGGCGATCACTGCTGTTCATGAACGACTGACTGACCTCCAGCGCATGACCAGTGAGCTGCTAAAGAGCGCCGATTACGATCTTTCATCGTGGATGGAGTCTGGCGGTTATCAACGGGAGCTCATGGAGCTGGCCGCTGCTGCCCATCTCCCGATGGTCGAGTCCGATTCGAGGCTCTTGTGCTACCCTTCGGTACTCCAAATACTCCCAGGGGATCTGGCGATCACCATCGATCGCAAGCGGGTACGCGAGGTTCGCCCCAGCCGAGTCGTCGCACAGCTGCGCGCCAATAGTCAGCGGCGTTCGCGTTTCCGACCAGAGCCTTTCCTCGAGGCACTCGCCTCGGTATACGATTTGTGGATAGCCCATCGGGGAGGGCGCCCCGGCTCTCATGTCAAACTGATCCACCTGTACTCAATCCTCACGCTGCTCAATGGTTCGCGTGCCTACTCCAAGCAAGAGTTTGCGCGTGATGTCTACCTCCTCGATCAGAGTGGTTGCATCGAGACAAAAGATGGTCGAATTCTCCGCTTTGCCGCAAGTGCGTCGACCCGTAGTGGTGGTCTGTTGGAGACGGTAGCAAAGGGTGGCCAGGTCAAGATCTATTCGACGATTGCATTCGAGGACGCCAATGATTGATACTGATCGCTACTGCGATTTTCTTCAGACTCATTACTTCCGGAGCTACATCCCTGAGGGTGGCGCCACCGTCAAGTTCTGCATCGGTGAACCGACGAGCCTCGGTCGGATCGAGGCGTCTCTGGGGGAGATGGCACGACAGGCTTGCATGGTGAGCGTCACTATCGATGCAGCGAAAACTAAAGTACAGATGATAGACCAGCTCTTCTCTGCGATCGCCCGCACCCTTGACTGGGATCAGCTCGCTAGGACGACGGTGAATCGGGTCTGCCACTCGTTGGGTTATGGCGTACCCGCCGAGAACCAACGTATCTCTCTCGCAGAGCTCGCCCAGCACTATGGGTATGATGCTCGCGAACTGCTCCGCGATGTCAACCGTGGTTTTCAGTCAGATATCTTCAAGGACTATGCGATGGTGCAGGAGTTCCGGATTGCCATGATCCGTCTGTGCCAGTTTGAGTTCAAGACTGGACAGGTAACCGACGCTGAGGCAGATGCGATAAGGGCGTGGCTCCAAGGCGAACTGAGCCAGATCTCACTGTTGCGTAATACGCGAATCTTTCGCCGCATCACCCGAGCGAATGCTCGATCTATGTTGTTCTCGTTGGTTCAGTGGTTGATCAAGAATGGTTACTCTGGGCTGTTGCTCACCCTCGATCTCCAGCAGTTCTTCCTGCCGCGGTTCCGTGACGCGACTGATCTATCGCTCAGGTATACGAAGGCCGCGATCGTCGACGCTTACGAATCCTTGCGTCAACTCATCGACAACACCGATGAGTTTGGGCACATGGCGACGATCGTCTGTCTGCCGCCGGAGTTCGTCAGTGATCGCACGCGCGGCTTGGATCTCTACCAGGCCCTCAAGCTCAGAATCTACGATGAGATCCGAGATGAGACTCGTGACAATCCATTCGGTGCATTGATTCGACTGGGAGAAGCTCACGAGGAGTTTTCGACTTTCTCAATAGTAAACGGAGATGTGTCATGACGCTTCTGGATCCAGGTGATGTACAACGGAGGACTGTGACAGCGCTGCGTGCGTTGGAGGCGCTGCGCGCAGGAGTGCCGAATCGAGAGAGCGTGCTCCATCTGGGCACGATGCAGGCACAGGTGGTAGACAAGTACCTAGCAAATCTGGAGTTGACAGCTCGGCGGGCGAACTGGGAGCCGACGGATCACGCCTCGGCGGGCCTGCTCATCTCGGGTGGCTTTGGCAGTGGCAAGAGCCACCTCCTGGAGTACCTAGCCCAGCGAGCCCTTCAGCAGAACTTTGTTGTGTCACGAGTCGTCATCTCTAAGGAGACGCCCCTCTACAACCTCGCAGCTGTCTATCGGGCTGCGATAAATGATGCGCGCGTACCCGGCAGACCGGGGTCGGCGATCACCGAGATTGCTACTGGACTCCAAA
>DAHZQE010000201.1:0-5077 GCA_027409005.1 Ferrimicrobium sp.
GAGGGCACAGCGAGGCCGAAGACGCGAGAGCGTTTCTGCAGACTTTCGATCTCAAGCACGACAGGCACATCAGTCGGCAGGCTTTGACTCGCAACAATGTCACAGACCTCAACGTTAGCCCAGAAGGAAAAGCTATTGCAGCCCCTGACATCAAGCTCATAGCTGTATGTGCGGATGGGCAGTGGCTCGCCAGCGTTGATGAATGGATTCCGGCAGCCACCGACGTCGCGAACCTTGCCGTCCATGGAAGCGATGTCGAGCTGGGAAAGCAGATGGCCAAGCGACGAGAGGTCTATCTCAAATTCTGGACGTGGGATGAGGATCAAAAGCTGTGGGCTCTGAGCACGAGGGTGGATGCTCCGCACTCACGTCTTCCTGCCGGAAGCCAAGGTGCAGGGAAGACACTGGCTTTGGCTGCCGATCCAGCATCGGGCAAGACCTTTGCTACCGTCGGCGAAGATGGCGTCGTCAAGTTGTGGCGTGCAAAGATCCGCGTTCGCCGCTCCGTGGCTGGCAAGGCAGGCCAGAACATCGAAGATACTGAGTGGTCCTGCCGCCAGACCGTCGAGCTCCCGTCTGAGGCTGCAATTGATAGAAAGAGTCCTCGCGGAGACGGCACTGTCACCACTGGGCTTGCAAGCGCATGCCTTGCCTGGTCTGCAGACGGCTCCGTGCTCGCAGTCTCACAGACACCATCGGCGCGAAGTAAAGCGACGGGGCCTACAGTCTACCTCATCGACGCTCACAACGGCTCACTGAAATCCACTATCAATCTGGCTACAGTTTCCGCGGCGGGCAAACAATCTGTCCATGCTCTCGCGTTCGCGGACCGCTACATGTTGGCTGCGACGAAAAAATCTATGTACACCTGGGACCTTGTTACGGATACGCTGCACCAAAGCTTCGATCTACCGCCTAGCAGCAAGATGCCGCAGATTACTGTCAATCTTGCTGAAGGGACATATGCAATCAGTACGGGCGCGAAGCTGGCGGTGCGCAAGGTCACAGCAGGAGAGCCCTTGTGGCAGGGTCAACTGGAGGGGCGGGTTGCGGCAATATTTGCGGAAGGGAAGGGCTTCGTCGTCATTGGCGAAGATGCGACGATTCAGAGACTATCTGCAATCGAGTCTACAGGCGCCCGC
Source organism: Ferrimicrobium sp. (assembly GCA_027409005.1). GTDB lineage: Bacteria > Actinomycetota > Acidimicrobiia > Acidimicrobiales > Acidimicrobiaceae > Ferrimicrobium. The sequence continues at coordinate 1,143 of DAHZQE010000201.1, forward strand.
CGGCCACTACCGATTGCCACCGCTGAGGACGCCGCAGCTGTTGCCGATGATGTCCCGGTTCAGGCGGACGTCGATATGACGGATGTCCTTGCCCTTCCACCTACGGAGAGCATGCCCGCCACGAAGCTGTCGCAGAATAACACGGAGGACTGTGACATTGTTACGAGTCAAAGCCTGCCGACTGATGTGCCTGTCGTGCTTGAGATCGAAAGTCTGCAGAAACGCTCTCGCGTCTTCGGCCTCGCTGTGCCCTCTTGGTATTGTCGCAGGCACAGCCAATAAGAGCTGCTCAGGCTTGCCAGGGTTCAAACAGGCCGCCACCTTTCTATCCTCCACCCCTTTGTCTGTTCGCTCGGGAGCGGTCAATTGCATGCCTGCGAAGTTCGCCACTGGCCTCAGCTCACTGGTGCTGAGAACCATCAAACTGTTGTCTCCAAGACCCAGTGCGTAGCGATCGCCTTTCGGACTAACGACGATACGTCGGATCTCGCTGGTAAGATGTGGCAGGTACTGCTTCTTTCCCGTCGCAAGCTGCCAAAGGACCAGTACAGTCTCTTGACCGCCGGAGATGATGTAGTTGCCATCGCGAGAGAACTTCAGTGCTGACACTGGCTTGCGATGCCAATGGAGTATCCGTGGCGAGGCTAGAGTAGACGGCTGCTGAACTTTGACATTGGTGAAGAGTGAGGTTAGGTCGTCGTGGAGGTGGATGTGGCCTTCGACATTACCAATTGCGACGGACAAGCGAGCCTTCTCTTTCTTGTTCTTGCCCTCTGCCTTGACAAAGCCAAGCCGAGCGTCCATGCAGGTAGCGGCAATGCTGATATTGACTTCGACCCAGACGTATTCTCTCTCTGTGGCGGCGAGATCTCTACAGTAGCCAGCAACAATGGCGTAGGGAGCAAGACCGACAATGTAGTCGCCAGCACCGAGGACCTGCAAGTCCAGTAGCCGTTGCTTCGTTTTATACTTCGGCTGGTCGCTGCCAATCAGTGTCTCTGTCCCAGCTCGCTGAACGTACCACATTGACGGACGTTCGTCCCGTGGGGTGGTCGATACCACAGCGATGACAGGACCACTGGCAGCGGACGTATGTGGTGAAGAGGTGTCAAGCGTCCATCTCCAGAAGTAAGCGGCTCCTCCATGACAGACGGCATGCACAACCTCCGGACTTGCGGCCTCAACCGCGTAGCTGCGGACCGGACGATCGCCAGGGACGGCGAAGGTACGCAGAGGGAGGGACGTCTCGATTGAGAGAATGTGGATCTCGTGGTTCGTTGCAGCAATCAGGACTTGCTCGCCGGTGGCAGGGTCGATGGCGAAGATAGGGTCATGATCGATAAATCGACCCCCACTGGGAGGAGAGAGACTCCATCTGGAGTCCTTCTTGTTCAATGCATCCCACTCCGCCTGGGCTCGTTGAGCGATCTCATCAGCGTCCAACATAGCGATTTCCGCATCCAACGTGTCGTTGCCAAGCGCTTCCGCCTCCTCGTCGTCGTCTTCACCAACAGCTTCCATCCTCGCCTTCCGTTTCAGCCGCTTGCGTTCTCTTTTGGTTAGCTCCTCCGTACCGTCTGCTGTGTTGGCTTCCGCAAAGCCACCGTTCAGCTGCTGGTCTAGCAACTGCTGTTGCTCGAGGGCTTTCTGTTGCCGCTGACGCTTATGCTCTCTTTTGCTCAGCTCAGCGCTATCGTCGACATCCTCCGGTTTCGCCAGCGGCAACAGGCGTTGCGCCACCGCAATGACCTCTCCTCTCTCCTCCTGCTTCTTTCTCAGTCGCTTCAAAGCCCGACTCGAGCCGCTCTTGATATCGTCTTTACGGCCCTTGACCTCCAAAGCTTCAGCATCGCCTCCGGCAGCATTCTTTTTCGACCTCTTCCTCTGCTTCTTTGACTTGACTTTGTCGACACTAGGCTGATCAGCTTGGAGACCTGAGGGCTGTTCTTCTTCCCCCACATCGTCCTTCTTTCCCTTCCTGTTCATCTTGTTGGAAGCCGCATTTGATATCTCTGAGGCGGTTTGGGGATTGTTTTGAGGCGCTGTGGTCGAATGCGATCCATTCACATCTTGTAATGAGCTTTCTCGTCGAGCTTTCTTCCGGGCCTTCTCGCCTGCGTCCTCAGCGATGCTATCACGCGGTCGCTTGCCACTTGACTGAAAGCCATCTGAACTTTTGTTCCGAGGCATTGCTAAAATATTGATCCTCGACAGGACATGGACCAATTCCAATCGAAGTGAAGCTTAGCAGTCCACCGTGAACTTTTTCCTACAGCGGCAGAACCTCGGCTCTTATCGAAGCGCGTGCCTCTTCGCGACAATATTCAAACCTGCAGCTTTTGCGACAGCAGCAGCAGCAGCAACAACGCCACCCTGTCAACAACAGATACGACTAGAGCGGCATAGACACGATGATCATTCCCATACGCTGCTTCTCCTGTGGCAAGGTGCTTATCAATTCTTCTCGGCCTACTGCAGCGTTGCTGACTGTGACACCAGGTCATCGCAGACCTATACGAGAGATATGTTCAGCTGATCTCGCCCATGTCGTCGTGCTCCGGAAAGCAGCACGAAAGCGTGTGTGAAGAATCATCCGGAACATGCAGGCAAGGAGAGATCAGCGGCGCCATGATCCCGCCGAGAGTCTAAACCCAGTGCCCTGTGAGACTCGGCCGCGGCAATGGGGTGAGCTTAGTGTTGCTGGTCTTGCGTCGACTGTGGGTGTACGATTGTGGCGACGACGACGACGACTGATTCGTGTTGGCAGACGCATGACAAACCATGCCCCAGCCAAAGAAGAACCGCGGGTTCTCGTGTCGCAGTGGCTCGATGTGTCGTTGGCCACCAAGCCTCAAGCCCTGCAGCTTGCTAAATCTTGAGACAAGTTTACCTGAAGATCTAGATTACTGCATCGTGTGCCTTGCATTCCGCGTGGACGGCTTTGAAGCCGCATCACGGATGTCAAAGGGGGAATAGACAGTGGAAACAGGTCCCTTTTGATAAAACTCTGGCATCAACGTATGTCATTTAGTATGAGAGTCCTGCTTTCCTCACGTCTTTGTGTGCCACCTGCATGGCAATCCGCGCTGAGAGCATGCGGGATGCGGCAACAAGCAGCATCAATTCACCGAGCTTCTGACGTGAAGTGGCGTGACCGTCAGAAATGCTGCCTCAGCTCCAGATCAGACGGCGGTGCGTGGGTTGACTTCATCTTCAGCTGACGGGCCGTCTGATTGGTACTGTCGCAGAATGGCTCTATATCAGTCGACGTCTGCAGGAGTCGTGATAAGGTAAAACGGTTGGCTCCGGGAACCCAAACAGCTGAACGTCACAAGGAGTTGCGGTACCCTCCGCTCCAGAACAGTCCAAAGCATCGGTCGGTTCATAGTCTTCACAAGTGGTTGACTCGGCGGCGAAGCGTATTGGCGTGAGCCATCTTCGCCTCCCCATTCTTAGCCGTCATATCGGAACTACCAGACAACGCAACCGAAAAGACCATCTCTTGGGCGACAGCAGAAACCATCATGTGAACAGCAGCCATCTCGCCATGTCTTTATCTCTGTCTCCCTTTCCCGCAGAATTGTGCCCTTGCCCTGTACGCCTCGCTAAAAGTCATGATACAATTCCAGCATAGCCCCCGAATCACCTCTGCCCGCTCTTGATGATGTCGCGCTCCGCCGGATTGTACCGTAGCAGCTTCTCGATCAAGTCGACGTGAGTCAGGACCATGCGCCGGCAGCAGTAGCGGTTCAGTCCGAGCTGGTCCATCGCCTCGCTGTTTCTCAGGTCAGTTTATTGCACTGATAGCTATACTGGCTCGATAATCAGGCGTACCCGTCGGCCATGGGCTCAGTCTCCTCGTCTTCGGGCGAGATCAGCTGAACATATCTCTCGTAAAGGTCTGCGATGACCTGGTGTCACAGTCAGCAACGCTG
>DAHZQE010000204.1:0-5843 GCA_027409005.1 Ferrimicrobium sp.
CGGCTGAGCACTGGTTAGCAAATCGGGTTTGATTCTCACGTAGATGTCGGCAAATAAGTTAGCAGAGGAAATCTAAAGATGATGCCAGCGAACGGCTTAGGAAGCATCGCCCTTCACGGCAGGTTGAGATGTCCCTTGACAGTCACGACCACGTTTTCAACGTCGAGTAGGCATCTACAGATCTACTCAATCTCATTATCAATCCGTTTAGCCTAAACCTACACGATACTGCATTACTTATCAGGGAGGAAAGATGGGCAACCCACCAGCCGTCGTCCTACTAAGCGGCGGCCTTGACTCTACTACCGTTCTTGCCATCGCCAGGCATCAGGGCTTCGAGCCCCACGCTCTGAGTTTCGACTATGGCCAGCGCCACGGTATCGAACTGAAGGCCGCCCAACGCGTGGCTCGGTCGATGGGAGTTTCCAACCACATAGTTACAACTATTAACCTTCGCTCATTCGGTGGATCTGCCCTTACCGCCGACATCGCCGTACCGCACCATGAAAGCATCGAAGAGTTATCAGAGGCTATACCAATTACCTACGTACCAGCTCGCAACACAATCTTCCTCTCGTTTGCGTTGGCGCTTGCCGAAACTCTCGGCTCTGGGGACATCTTTATTGGCGTCAATGCACTCGACTACTCCGGCTACCCTGACTGCAGACCGGAGTATATCAGGGCCTACGAAGCGATGGCGAATCTGGCGACTAAGGCTGGTGTCGAGGGCCAACATCGACTTCACATTCATACTCCACTAATCGAGCTATCCAAGGCCGAGATCATCAGGTTGGGATTGAGTCTCAAGGTTGACTACGCACTAACCCACAGTTGCTACGACCCAAGTCCTGCTGGCGAGCCCTGCGGCACATGCGATTCATGCCTACTACGCGAAAAGGGCTTTCGCGAGGCTGGCGTCGATGATCCTGTCAGCAAACACTGGCCCACCTGAAACACCTAGGACGAGCGACATCGAACCGAAAGCTCTAGAACAACAAGCCGCATCAACGATTACAACGGCGACGTGCCTGTTGCTAGTTTCGCGTCTTGCCAACTACCACCGATCCGAAGCGTTCAATCTGCCATTCGGGTACCTCGCGATGACGCGCACCGCATAGCTTTGCCAGAGCTGACAACGCATCTCCTCGATCCAGACTTTATAGCTAGATTTCAGCCTGTACAAGAGTGGCAATTGAGCCAAACCGTTCCCATTTGGAATGCCTAAAGCACTCGACTACCATAGGACAGCGGTGAGTGACAAGGGGTAACGGCGATGGAAACCGAAGCACGCAAACAGCAGGTGGCGGAGCCCGCTCTTGGCATAGAGGTACATTCAATCGACTGGATCCCAGAACGCGAGCGTCATGGCAAACTATGGCATCAGGCTCCGCTTTGGTTTCTGGGGAACTTTCAATACTTCACCATTCCGCTCGGATTCATTGGTCCAGCAATGGGCCTTTCTCTCTGGTGGACTGCGATCGCAGGATTTCTAGGCATCGTGGTCGGCACGCTGTTCATGGCCTTCCACGGCTCGCAAGGTCCAAAGCTCGGCCTTCCACAGATGATCCAGTCGCGTGCTCAGTTCGGGTATCGCGGTGCGGTGATCGTGTTGTTCGTCGTACTCTTCACCTACATCGGCTTCAACGTCACTGATCAAGTGCTCCTATCCCAGGGGATCTCGGGTGCCTATGGTTGGGACCCAACAGCTATTGCCGTTGTCACTGTCGTTGCTGCCGCGCTACTCGCCATTTTTGGCCATGACTGGGTTCACCGAATCTTCCGCGTGCTACTCATCATCTCCTTCCCATTAGTTACCGTCATTACTATCGCAGTCATCACTGGCCATGCTGGTGGTATCACCCCAAAAACCCACTATGGCTTTACCTTCACCGCCTTCATGGCAGAGTTTTCCGCCGCTGCCGCATACAACATCACCTATGCTCCTTGCGTCTCTGATTATTCGCGCTACCTACCCACCAAGACCAAGAGCCGATCGGTCATCTTCTCAGTCTTCTTTGGAGCATCTTCATCGGCAATTTGGCTGATCACCCTGGGAGCATGGATAGCTATCCATCTGAATGCACACGATGGCCTCCTTGGGCTCAAAATTGCCGGCAACAATGTCATTGGAGATCTTGGATCGGTCGCAGCTCTTGCCTCCGCCCTCGCCCTAATTGCTACCATGGGGATGAGCGCCTACGGAGCCTCGCTGACATTGCTGACCGGCATAGACTGCTTCAAAAAGGTTACTCCAACACGCACCGCGAGGATTTTTTCTGTGATCGGTCTCGCCGTGGTTTGGTACCTAATTGGTGACGCCATTACCACAAGTGCCGCAAACACCATCTCCACGGCACTGACACTTATGCTCTATCTGTTAGTACCGTGGACAGCGACCAACCTCATCGACTACTTCTATGTTCGCCGAGGCCACTACGCCATCACCGACCTGTTCTCACTCAATGGAATCTATCACCGTTGGAACTGGAGAGGCATCACTGCCTACGCTGTCGGTTTTGTTGCCGAAATACCGTTCATGGTTCTGCCAAAGCTCGATTCATTCACTTACATCGGACCGATTGCCAAACTCCTGAACGATACCGATTTCTCATGGCTAGCAGGCCTTGTCGTCACCTCGATCGCCTATATCCTCATCACTCGTGGATTTGATAACAGGTCAGAGGAGCAAGCGATTATCGAGAGCGAAGCCACTCTAAGGACCGAGTTCGGCTAGCTGGAGTGGTCCAGGAGGGCCCTTGAGCCCGGCCCTCTACGTTTGTGGGGCGGCCGCATTCACTCTACCCATCGCAGCCCTGTGCTCATTCGGACCGGAAGTAGTTATAGCACGCTGCATCCTCGGTGTGGAGTGGTGAACGCTGTGTGATCCAGCCGAAACGCGAGCGGGTTGGAGATGCGACAAGCGCCCATAGTCCAAGGGTTGCAACAGTTGACGTACAGAAGTACTACAATAGGATGTAATGAACTTACGCGGGTGGGCGCTGTCTCAAGGTATACATCCTCAAACGGCATAAGCGCAGCAACGCTCGCAACCGTCGCTCTATCTCGGCATCATCGACAGTATCCTTCGTTGAAGCTCCTGCCACTTATGGTGCTCTGTCCCCTTATGGTTGCACCACGAGCGCACCGGCGCAATCCCTTCCCAATACACCGAGGAGGCCCATGTCATCAGACTCATCGAGACCAAAATCGTGGGCCAGCATACTTCTGGCCTCCCCCTCAGGTAACAGCCCACGAAAGAACGCCCGCACCTTGGGATCTGAGTATCGTCCAGCGCCGACCGGCATTGCCACCGATACTAGAGGAGCGCCGATAGGATGTGCCACGCCGGTGTAGACCATCGTCAGCTGCCTGCGATTCTCGCTGAGCATGGCAACGTGTTTCCCATGTAGCCATACCTCAAGCTCCATTCTTACGAGCTCCTTCCCGAGGTCGAAGGACGATTTCCAAATCGAGTGCACGGCACGCCAAGACGAGATAGCGCACGGCATCAGTTGTTGAACCGCGTTCAAGTTCTGAAAGATAGCTCCGATGCAATCCTGAAGTCTTTGCTAGTTCAGCCTGAGTCAATCCGCGACGAAGGCGAAATTCACGCAGTGCCATCCCGAAGGACTGAGGGCCCCGAATCACGTACTCCCTGTCTGCATTTCCAGACATATGAATAGTTTAGGTCGCTTGTTCGCATTTGCGGGAAACAAGTGGTGCATGGCTGTCGATGGATCACATAGGGCCCACCCAGGCCCTCCTGGACGGCCCCTTGAACACCATACTCGTGCGCAGGCAAACCTGATAAGCACCTGTCGTGGTGTCAACGATCTCGAGCGAACATCGAGTTTTAGAATGCAGAACCAGTTACCCCTTCGTAGACTATGTCCCAAGTTATGCACAAATTCACCATGGCATCTTCAGAATGTCTTGGCTTAGATGAATTCTTTGAGCTTGGTGACTCAGTGATAGATGTTTCCCAGAGCTCTAGCTAACACTCGATTTACCCGCTTTATGACCGCAGTGGGACTTCGTGTAAATGCATGCTGATGTGTTCAGTGGCGAGCGAACTTGTCTTCGGGAACATTATTATAAATCCAGGAGCTGAGGGGAGGGTGCTTGGTACCGACACTCAAGCCAATCGGCGACAGCTGGCTTCGGATAATCATACCCTGGGGATGCACTGCCGAAATAATGGCAGTGCGAACTACGCATGTGAATATCAATGGGGTTTGGTCTGATCAAGCAGCGTCTGTTCCTCGCGTCTTTGGGGCTTATAGTCGTGAATAAAAATATAGGTTTGACGTGAAGAGAGTTGGAAACCTGATGGAGGAACACCAGCGGCTGCATCCGTCCCGATCGGCATCGCCCCCGCAAGTGTCAGCCGGGTACCCCATGAGCGAATACACCCCATATGTCGCCGCTAGAACGCATGACTACGAGAGCATCACTTATCTTGATGGCGTCGGCAACGAAGGATTCGTTCTCTCAGATCCGTCATCGGTGCTTCGGTCAAGTCTCGATGCTCGGCACGCGCTGGCCGACGTGCGATGCTGTTGCCCACCCTATTCAACGTCCGGGAGGAGACCTTGGTAATCGCTGCTCACGCGAATGTTCGTTTGTTGGTGCACAACGACAAAGAGACTCTTTTCTAGATGAGAGGCGATGATCGAGGGCGGAAGCGAGAGAATGGCCGTTGGGCCATCCTAAGGAATCAACGCTTTGTGATCTGGCTCGTGGGCCAGGGAGTATCGAACACTGGTTCGGCTCTCACAGTAGCGCTAGCCCCAATCATCGCTGTGGTCGTTCTTCACGCGCCGGCCAAGGAGGTAGGGCTTATCGTGGCGACATCCTTGGGATGCACCGCTGTAGCCCGGCCTGCGGCTGCGGTGTTCGCGGAAAGGTCCCGTAATAGGATCCGAGCCCTTTTTGTGATCAATATTGTGTCGGCTATTGTTATTGGACTGATCCCGGTGTTCTGGGTCTACGGATCCTTGTCGCTCCCCGTGTTTTGGATCGTCATCGCCGTCGATGGGCTAGCGGGCGGGGTGTTTGGTGCTTACTCGGCGCCGATGGTGGCTGACCTCGTCGATAAGGAGTCGTTACCGCAGGCGAGCGGACTCATGGGCAGCGCAGCGAATGTCGCTGGCGTCGCCGGCCCAACTCTTGGAGGAGTTATCCTCGCGATCGTGAGTGCACCGATTGCTTTAGTTGCCGATTCAGCTTCGTTCCTTATCGGGGCCCTCAGTTGCCACTTGATCCGAGGCACCGGGGCTTCACACTCCGCGCCTAAGGGGCCTATAGATTCTGCGGCACAAGCGTCAAAGATCCCATTGATGAGGGCATTTGGCGCTCCCTTCAGAGTGAGCGGTGGTGCGGCTCTGTTGGGTATATTGCTTGCACTCACAGTTGTAAATGGGCTCGCGCTTAGCGAGTTGACGGTACTCATGATCAGAGGTGCCGGCGTTCCGCCTGCCGTCGTCGCAGTCATCGCGGGTCTCGGAGCCGTCGGTGGAGTGTTAGCTGGGGTATCTGTGGAATGGATCGCTCCGCGAGTTGGTAGCTATAGGGGTGCGCTCATAGGCGCCGCGCTGGCCTCGCTTGCGACAATGGCACTGGCTGTGGTCAAACCAGGCGGGTTTGCCGTGATCCCGTATGCCGCTTATGAGGTCATCGGGGCTGGTGGTAGTACGCTACTGATATCGCTTGCCTTCGCACAGGTGATTGGAGGTTTGGCACCCGCTGCAAGAGCTCGTGGGATCGCTGTCGCTGCGATGCTTCCCGAGGCTGGCCAGACTATTGGCGCGCTCATCGGTGGCATCCTCGTTGGAGTCTTAGGG
>DAHZQE010000212.1:0-10549 GCA_027409005.1 Ferrimicrobium sp.
TGCAAACTTCACAGCATGGCAGATCATTGTCCTCAATCGAGAGCCTCAATTCGAGTGCTAAAGTACATCGTCACCGAATCCGAAGCTTCTCGGCCAGCTCCCGCTCCTCCACGAACTCGGCATTTCCCCTGCGCATCCGGCAGGCATCGACCGCCCGATGTGCCAGCCTCTCCAGCATGCTTAAGCCAGACGCAATCTCGCCGGGCGAGCACATATATACTGGCCTTTCTGACGTGGAGGAACGTGAAGCAAGCCCCAGCCTTGAGGGCTGGGCGACGTTCGAAGCTAAGAGCATCAGACAGTCAATGGACGAGATAGAGCCTGTGAAAGGATGGGACGCTGCAAGCGTTGACTCTGCCATCAGCGTTGAGCCGAAGCCTTTCCATCGATGGGTCAGCACGCTGCGGCGAAGGAAACTCGAGGAGCCAGCGACAGTCACCCCTCGCGCCCAGCGATGGACTCTAGATGACTTCGATGCCCTGCCGCAGTCACCGCCGTTCACTCGACCTTCACAGCATCAAAAGTCAAATTCATGGGCATCGTCTTTCGGCTTCGTGGCGACCGTCAGGTCTGCCACTGCCACCATAGCCGCTGCGAGCATTGCATCTGTCTCTCGGCGGACAAGTCGAGCCCAACGGCATCGGCACAACAGCAGTGCCTTTTCCGGCTCCCAGCCTCGACCATCCTGCGATACCGAGCGGTCTCTGATGGACGAGGCCACGCGCCAAAGAGCTTGCAGAAGGCGAGAAAAGGTTGAAGAGCTAATCAGAACCGAGGAGGGATATGTGGCGGACCTGAAAGCGCTTTCCAACGTACCCGCATCAGACACTTCACATCTGACAGGGCTAATCTCGCACGTGCTAGGCTCTTTTCACCCTCTACAGCAGTCTTCCGCGTTCGCAGGCATACATGCAGAGCTGTGCCTCCACGACGTTATCCCAGCTCATCGCGGTGCATCACAGCTTACTCGATGACTTGAGGAAGGCCGCGCCTTTTGCAGACAATAACTCACTCGCGTCCCGCTTGCGACGGCGAAGTCGGTGGCACAGTACTGACGGCTCACCATCGACAAGCCTTGCCAGAGTACCGCCAAGAAGGGAGCGCCTTTCCTTTCATCTGCGACGGCTATCATCAGACTTCGGCGGCGGTTCGATGCTCTGCAGTCCGCAGATCCTGCTCAACCTTGCAGCTGTGATCAGCGAGCACGTCCCGGCCTTCTCGGCATACGATGAATTCAGTAAGCACTATGAAATGCTTCGGTACGGCATCGATGAAGCCCAGCGAACGATGAATGACTGGTAGGAGTCCGTTCCTTCGCTCGTTCCGCGGGTGACTTACCTTTTCGCAGGTCCGAATACGACACTGCATTTGAGACGCTGGCGCATGCGTTGAACCCGGTCGAGAGTCGAGATGCCAACAAGCGCAAGGCCCTGACTGTCAAGGATCTTTTGATCAAGCCGGTCCAGCGCCTGCCGCGATACTTACTGCTATTCGGCGACCTTCGCAAGCTGACACCGGCGTCGGACGATCAGGCTGCCCACGAGGCACTCGGAGCTGCGACCGATGCACTGGAAGTCGTCTGCGCGCACATCAACGAGAGTCTGCAGAGCCTGGACAAGAAACGAACATTTGACATCACCTGGGTCTTGAGCGAGAGGCTCAGCTTCGATCGCCAGCTGCCACGGTCGGCTTTCCTGCGACTGCTTGGTCAAGTGTCGCTTTGCGGTTGCCTCCACGTCGCATATCGGACCAAGGACGCCATCAAAGGTCGATACGCAATTTGCGTGCTCTTCGAGAGTACACTGCTGCTCGCTTGTGCGGACGAGGACAACTATCGGTATAGCGTCCTAGCCGGCGTTGCCCTCGCCAACGCCACTATTGCTGAAGCAGATAATGGGCGAGGCATCCAGTGTCATACTGCACCACACAGCTGGAAGGTTGTGTATGAGCATCAGACGAAGATGTACGAGATCCTCTTCACTGCCTGCTCCGCAGCGGAGGCCGAGGTATGGCGTGACAAAATCACCAGCAACTCGAGCCAACAGGCGAAGATCGCAAGCGAAACCCACGCAGGCTCGTTCGAGCTGTTCTCGCCCATGGTTGAAGAGATGCGGAGTATTGGGAAAGCGGCCGGCAAAGCGCACAGCGTCGTGAAGCGCATGTCGCAGGAATCCATCCGGCGCGCCGCAACCGTGGCCAGTACGTCGAACCTCAGCCAAGTCATCATCAAGAACACGCAAGCTTGCAAGGAGGCTCTCGACACCAACACACGAGCGACCCTGCAGATACCGCGGTCGCAGTCGGTCGCCACGCCGAGCCATGTGCAGACCCTGGCGCCTCGCCGCGCCGAGCGGATCCGGCTGGAGGCGCTCCTGAACGATGCCTGGACCAAAGACCTCCTGCCCTACCCTGGCATGACACCGCGGCGCGCCGACCCACTCCGCACCGGCGCCAACCACGTGATGCGAAAGCTGAGCATGGCGAGCATTGTAAGCAACTTCTCGGGCTCCAAGCGCAATGCGAGCTACACCAGCATGGCCAGCGGCAGCCGCAAAGAAGACATGCCTGCCGCGCCTGCCCGTCCCCGCCGCAATACTGCCCGAGAGCGCACAGCTCCCGTTTCCCGCCCGCCGCTCGTTGATTTCCACAATGCCCCCGAGGCTTTCTTACCAGAGGATTTCGATCTCGGCTGCAAGACAGCCAGGAAGCGGTCGGCGTTGCGGACGTTCACGATGACGTTGGAGCGGCCCTTCAGCCCGGCGGAGAAACCGGCGCTGTTGAGGAGGGCACAGAGCGTGAAAGATGCCGCTGCCGCTGCCGCGGCTGGAGGCTCGCAGGCGCCGCAGTACACCGTCGTGCAGGCGAGGACCATCACGCCTGGTCCTGCGCAGGGCATGGGGGAGGGGGGTTTGGCCGTCGAGGCTGGCCAGCTTTTGACGAAGACGCCAAAGAAGAGCAAGAGCAAGAACAAGTTGTTGCGGTTGTTCGCTTGATTGTCGGGTAAGCTGGCTTGGAGGATCGTGGGGGTTCGCATTGGAGATTTCGCGTTGTTGGGATAAAGAGGGGTCGGCACGGAGAAAGAGATGCTAGGTAGCTGGCCGAGAAGCTTCGGATTCGGTGACGATGTACTTTAGCACTCGAATTGAGGCTCTCGATTGAGGACAATGATCTGCCATGCTGTGAAGTTTGCATGTCGAAGATCAGTTTTTGAGGCGTCGCGCGAGACCTCAACGCTGTTTAAAACTCGTTCGATGTGCCATGCTGGGAAGGGAGCTGTTAACGAACATGAGAGAGGTTGTTGGGAAGTCTCCACCGCCCCTGGCCAGTACTTGATCAAGTGCGATCAGATGGTTGAAGGATCGATGGAAGATCTGGCAAGAGCAAAGCCGCTGATTCACAGTGAAGAAATAGATTGTCGACTTGCGACCGGAGAAGGCATAGTGTCTGGCACTGTTTGGTCGCTCGCGTATGCTCTGATTCGTTATTGCATGCTGTTGTTACATCCAGTCGCTGTGCCTCGAAATGCTAACGTCTAGGCCTCTTTGTCTGCCGCAAAAGCTTTGAGATCTTCAAGATTGATCTTGTTCAGCGCTTTTTCGTTCGTGGCATTCAAAAATACCTTCGGCACGATCTTATCGCCCTCCCGATCGCGTGCCTGGAACGCTTCGAGCCATCTCGAAGCACACAAGCACCTGAAGCCGGATTAGTCTGACAGATTGCTGCAGCAAGACGACTGGGAGTGTACCATTTGCAACCGCCCTTCATGCCCGGAATCGGTCGGAGGTCATTGCCTTGGCGTGCGGTAAAGTCTAAGAATTCCTCCGTGACTTCCGCAGCGACTGCATGGTTGCCAAAATCGCCGGCAGGCACCTCGCAATAGCCATTGCGGAGGTACCCGGTCATTGGGCTTGTGCTATGGATGGAGAGCGGCTTCTTGAATACTCAAAGGTCGTCAGAAGGCTGTCGTGCGCCTGAGGCTCAAGGCTTACCATTGAGTGACTTAGACATGGCCAGAGGCTGTTGATGGTGGTGATTCTGGTGAAGAGTGGCGCCGCAAGTCAGGATGAAGAAGCCAACGGGTATAAGGAGCCCACCGAATATTACAGAACTGCGCATACAGCTGCCCTGTCAATATCAGCAGATACTTTGTAGACGTCTGAGCAGAGTGGAGAGGGATTAATGTGGACTCTGGTAAACGGTATCCTTCGTTGCATGACCATGATGACATCGAGATGGAATCTGGGGAGAGCAGATCCTCGATCGATCACGCCACGAGCTTGAGGCTCCACCCATCAGGCTACAAACTGAGCAAGCAGGAGCTTTCAATCCCGGTGAATGCCTCGTCTTTCTCAAAGCTAGTAACGACTCGTCTGCCAAGTCAGTAAGCATTGACGTGTGTTACACCTCGCCTCCACCGGCGGTAGCCTTCGCGCTTAAGGCTCGATACTTATAATATTCTCCCGAAGTCATCACTGGATATTTCATCGGATTCTCCTCGCTCACGCAAGTGGGTATTGGCTCCAACTTGACGTTTCTGTCAAACCCGAAGAAGAACGGCAGCGAATACCGCTCACGACCGCTCTTATTCACGACTCGATGCACAGTACTAACGAAGAAGTCGTTCGTCTGCCGCATAAAACAGTCCGCGATATTCACCACGACTGCGTTCGGGACGGGCTTCACGCGGATCCAGTACCCTTGCTTATTGAGGACCTCAAGGCCTCCGCAGTCGTCTTGGGTGACCATGGTGAAGCACTCGAAGTCCGTATGCGCTCCGATGCCGTTCTGATCCTCGGAAGCAGCTTCTTGCTCCGGATAATGGATGACGCGCATCCCGGCTTCTGGCCGCTTAACGTACTCGTAAAAGTGGTCTTCTGGCATGTGGAGAGCAAGAGCAAAGATGCGAGTCATTCGCCGAGCGAGGCGTAGCATCTGCGCCCAGTATGCGCAGAGGTCGTCCTTAAAGCCTGGTAATTTCTCCGGCCAAATGCTGATGCTCCGCTCTTTGGGATCAACAGCCTCGGGGTCGTAGGACGCCTCGTACGCCCAATTGAACGCCTCGCTCAGATCTGAACCAGTCAGCCTACTGCTACCCAGCCATGCCAAAAGACAAACCCTTCAGCTTCCGGCCATTGCGATTGTAGCCGCTTAAGGGATGGTACCCAACGTACTCGTTCGGGACGAGCTTCGTGTCAACCTTAAGCTTCTCCTCCATCGGGAGGTCACAGAATCTTTTGCCTTGTCTGAACGCGGCTTCTGCATACTTTGGATCGATGCCCTGATCGAATGGTAAGCTTGATGGCATCAAAGCGTGGTTACGATGACTTGCATGATGTTGAGCGTAGAAGAAGCCGATTCGATGGGAGGCCTCTCGAACCTGCTCTGCGATTGCTTGTTTGATGTCTAGATCGTCGCTCCAAATACCGCTTATGTCGATTATTGGTATCTCGTCGACGTCGAGTGGGTTTTCACATTTGACCGTGGCGGTTTGCCCACTCGGAAGCCGGAGAGTAGCGTGCTTTGGTGTGTCGGTCAGCGTCGTTGTTGCCATGATTGCTAGCAAGGAAGGGCAATGGACAATGTCAATGCTAGATTGAGGCTCTACAAGCGTGTGTGTATATCACAGTGACGCCGTGATGGGCTGTGGCAGTACTCGGATCGTGACTTCGTTGACCATCGATAGGCCAGGCATTTCGGCCGCTGATAACCCCGCTTCTTGCCCGCGGGTGATAGATCTAGCGTTTGGTGCAGTGTCTTGACTCTAGAAGGACAATTAAAGCTTTGCGGAATACATGTTGCTAGAGCTCATCGGCGAAAGCAACAGAACAGGGCTTCATGCGTTGCAAGCGATCGCACTGCAAGCACGCGAAGCCGAATGAGGCAGGAGCATGAGATTCTGCCAGTCGTGCCTTCCGGATTCGCCTAACGCCACGCTAAGGGTTTCAGATGAAACAGCAGCCCCTGTTTCTCATGCCAACAGCCTGCTCTCTCCATTCCCAAGCTCTATCCATCTCGTGTCCTCGAAGCTGTCCAGTATCCTCTCCATCTCCCCGCTTACGCCACCGGCTTGTCTAGTCTGCTGCTCACGATCCAGCGCGTGTTTCAGTGTCAGAACTTTGCGCTGCAGGAACCACGCCACAAGCCCGCCGCCTTTCTTGACTTCATCATGCGTTCCCATCCAATATTTAGCTTTCAAGACTCTTTGCGCTTTCAGACCATTCATTGCTCCGAGGTTGAGCTGGAGCGCTGTGCGCCCACTGACCGTGCCAATACGGACATTGTGAAGCCCATGTAGGAAGGCAAGTGTCCGTATTGGCGGCGACGCTCCAGGTACGAGCTCAAGGTCGCCGCTGTTGATGCCGTGAGGCGTGTAGATGACAGCCTCTCCCACCTCTTCGTCCTCGTCTGGCTCAATGGGCTTGTGTCGATGAGACGCCCCGCTCCAAGGCCGGTCCAGCTTCGAGACCGAAGAGGCGTGCTGATTGTTGAAGGTGATCATCAATGCGGAATGGTAGTTCAAGACGTCAATCCGTTGCAGCAGCCTGCTGATACCGATCCAGCTCGGTAATGGTGAGAGGCTCGTGCTTCGCCAGTCCGTGTCTCCAAGGCTGCCAAAATCCTGGACTATGATGACCGTTCGGAAATGCTGCCAACTCTTGATCACTTTGGCGGCTTCGGGAGTGGTGAATACCGGCACGTTCGAATCGATTTTCAACAATGTCTCTTTGTGACAGTGGTCCTGAGACAGGTATATCAGTTTCATAGCTCCTGTGCTTCCCCAGCCGACTGCCTACCGTGAACTCATGGCTTATGGTGACGGCATCGATGAACGACAGGAGGGTGCCCTCCTCCGCATCCACTGCTGCATTGCTTTTCCGGGCGTATCCAAGCCGTAGTCCTGCCGCCAGTACTTCGATCTCTCGCGCCAACTCTTCAACTTCAGCAATGCTTCCTACGGCGCTTGGAATGGCATGGTGTTGCTGACTGAACCACGATGCGACGTCGCTCTGACCGCCCTGCAACCACGGGTCGATCAAGATGTTATAGTAGAAGCGTCCGCCATGCTTCACGGCACTGTCAGGCCGTGGGATCTGCAGCAGCCATGAAGTGTCCGCATTCAGGTGATGGATCAGAGGCCGACGAGAGGCTAGGGCGGATTGAATGGCAGCGCGTAGCTCTGCATGAAGCTGCGCCGACGGCTCATCGAGAGCCATGATACCATCACTTCTCGACCAAGTGCCATGTCGAGGTGCTGCGAGAGAAGAAGGTGGCTGGTGGTCGGGCAATCAGTGCGGAAGTTGGCGCCACAGCGGCGAGGAGGATCTGCTTGCAGCTGCCACGTGAGATACGATCTTGCCCTCAGCATCACGGTGCCTATAGATGGGGGCCAGCACGCATTTGAGGCTGCGCAAAGACTGCATCAACTCCTGCTCAGTAGGCCCTTCTATTCGATACGTCACAGGTGAGTTGCGTCTGTTTGCCTTAGCGACGCGCAGACGACGGCAACATCTTCCACTGCCCGAACTTCACCTTCCCACACTCGCAGTCATCGTTCCAGCCTAGTCCCGTTCGCAGCACGCATAACTTACTTACTTCACAACCTCTGAACAGCCTTCGTCGACAGACAAAGCTCTACAGCCTACACTGAACCACTTGCTCACCTCTCAAAGGTGCGGGGGCAGCGAATGTGTCACTTGGCTGCCAGTGATCCTTCCCGGCAACTGCAACATCTGTGCTGGCATGAGCAAGGAGTCCGTCCCGCCTCCGGGCCCTCCACCCGTCAGAGAGACTCGACCGCATGTATTCGGCGGGTCGATCAGCGGCGAGCGGCACTCCAGGAACCCTTTCCGTTGGACCCACAAGCAACCCAGTCCCAATCAAGATGTTCCACCGGCCTACAAGGCACCTCCAGGCACACCATCAGGCTGGCAGGATGACAAAAAGCAAGCAGCGTCGCATGGTCGCCAATCTCCAGCACCCGGACTAAGACATGAGGATTATGCTCCACCTCCGGGACCTCCCCCAAGGCCGGTCTTCAGAGCAGGAAGAGTATGCGGCCCCTCCTGGGCCACGTCTCTCACACAGGAAAGATGATCCTGAGCCTCCGCCCTACGATCCATGGCTGTCGGTGCCTGATAGCACTTTGCTGCGTCCCCCACCGCCAATTAGCGAGGTGTTGAGCCCGACAGCCAACGCAGACTACGACGATGCTGCGAGAGCACAAGCATGGTGCAGACAGAACCCTCTCTGGCGACCACAATTGCACAGCCAGCAAAACTTGCGCCGCATCGCCGATGGCGCAGTCCAACTCACAGCACCGCCTAGCGCCAACAGAACCGTGAGCATCCGCCAGATCGGCCACGGACAAACGCACATTCGTACCACGCCGAAATGCACCGACAGCATTTTCCTCTCTGATCTACCTGTTTACGCAGCATCGACCCAGTCACCCACAACCATCTACTTTGAGATCAAAGTCCTGTCCGTGTGCAGTGAAAGCCGCCGTGGCGACACCGATGCCGGCATCGCCATAGGCTTGCTTGCCCCACCCTATCCCTCATGGCGTCTACCAGGCTGGGAGCGAGCGTCGCTTGGTGTGCATGGCGACGATGGTAGACGGTACGTCGACAATGCCTACGGAGGACCGGAGTTCACGCAGTCGTTCCGGACGGGCGATGTTGTCGGCATGGGGATGACGTTTCCGCCCCCGTTGTGCCAAGGTGGTAAGAAGAGGGTCAAGGTCTTCTTCACCCGAAATGGCAAGCCGGATGGGGACTGGGATCTGCACGAGGAGAGGGATAGCGCGCAGGATGGCGGCGATGTGACGGGTTTGAAAGGGGAGCATGACATACTGGCTGCTGTTGGATGTTTTGGTGGCGTGGAGTTCGAGACGAAGTTCAGGAGGGACCTTTGGATGTATCGACCGTAATGACGGCACGATGGATCAGATCGAAGACGATGAGCGGCACTATGTATGAGATGACGTTTCGAAACAGGCCTTACTAGCCAGAGCGTTAGACACTACGAAGCTAAATGCGATTCTCTGCGCGCCGACGGAGCACGCAACGAATACAGAGTCTGAGTCTCCACGACTCGGGTATCGAAGAATGTACAATGCAATGCGCCGCCCTTCGTCATAGCACTTGGAAGGTGCTCAAGGCATCCCAGCCGTCTCTGGTGCACCGAAGTTCTCTCATCTGTGGTCGTTTCGATAATATCCAGTCCGTCCTTTATCCAATGCTGTCGTTGATAATTCGTCTTTCGAGAGCCGTCTAGCTGCAGATCTGACTGAACTTGCGGGCTGTAAGCGGCTGAGGGAAGATGCCGGCATCGATGAGACGGAAGGCGTCCCACTCCGGTGAGCTCTCGGTCTTGAAGTTCCCTGAAACTGTCGTCAGTACGATGCCATTCGAATGCTGGTGCGGCGGCACTCACAAAATATCCATCCCTGTGTGTGCTTCTCGAACGTCTCGAGCTGCGCCTCGATATAACCTCTGGTGTCATCCTTGAAGGTCTGATCCCATGTCTGCATGAAGTTGATATTGGCGCAGCTTCCAACATAGCTCGACCCAGGATACGTCCCGTCGTACCTCGCACCGATTCCGTAGCCGTTGAGTGCAGCAGCGCAGTCCGTCATTGCAGCACTCCACTCTCCAACGAACGTCCACTTGTCCGCCCCGCTGTAGGTGTAAGCGTTGTTGCATACCAGCTGCCTGTGCTGCCATGGCACCAGAGACACCTGGTCGTTGTTGAAGACTTGGTACTCGTGGTGATCTATCGCTACCCATTGCGAGTTGTTGTCCGACGGAGTCAGCCAGCCATTGTAGCTCGATGGCCATTGAAAGCCGTCCTGGATAACAACAACCCGCGAGTCGGAGATGGTTCGTTGTTGGTTGTAGCCGTCCCGTTCGAATTGCTTCACTTCATCGAGGTTGAGTTCGGATGTCAAAGGCTCGTTCAGTAACTCGATGCCGGCGATCACGTCGTCGTAGCTTGAATCACCGTACTTCGTCTGGATAGTGTTAAGGACACTGAGAGTTTTCTGGACAGTGTCGCCAGACTGCCATGTCGGCCTTGGCAGGCGCTGGCCGCTGTTGTCGAAACCATTCTGTGACCCAGGAGCTCCGTGCAGGTCAACGATGACCTTTAGGCCGACCTGTCTTGCCCATGCGATTGCCTGGTCGAGATAGGGAGCCGCGCCAGAAGAGTATGGCGAGCCCGAATTGTCATATGCCCAGTAGCCGATCGGGATACGGACGAGATTGAAACCGGAGTCTGCAATCTTCTGCAGGTCGGCGAGCTGTACCCAAGAGTCCCTGGACAATTGTTAGCCATCGAAACCCTTCTGCCCATCAACGACCTTACCAATGTGGCTTGAGTACGGAATCGTGCGCCTCTTGTGTGCCCAGCACAGCGTTGAGCGTGTACTCGTCCACGATCCCTTTGGCGAACGGATATGCTTGGAAGATGCTGGGAGTTATCCACGGCTCGAGTACGAGCCATCCGCCTAGGTTGACACCCCTGATCACTTCATTCTACAATCAAGACA
>DAHZQE010000292.1:0-3487 GCA_027409005.1 Ferrimicrobium sp.
TCGTTGATCCTGATCTTGTGATACCAACAGCACAGGTAGTTGATTTCTTTTCTGGCCTCATCCTATATGCACTGGGCGCTGACAGTACGACTCATGATTTTTTGGATTTAGCACTCTATGTGGCAATGACCAAGAACAGTGCAGGAGATGTGAGGCTATTTCGCCCTGATCTTCACGTTACATCCATGGCACAAAGACAGGTGGTTTTCCTCATAGAGCTAATGACCTACCTGTTATCATTTGAGTTTGCACCACTTGCTGATCACAGTATGAGGGAGCTTAGTGCAAAGATCAACGCTGTTATGTACGGCATGGATTACCACTTTGCTCGCATGTCGTTTCAGATGACGAAGACGGTTCATCTTGTAGACGATGCAAGAACGGTCTTTGAGAAGCGAATAAAGACACATCCGGTGATCGTTGGGTTAAAACGCTCAGGGGAGCTGCCACCAGAGAGTGGACGGTGGAGGGAGTACCTAACCAGTTGCGCATCACATGTAGATGCAAATTGGAGGGTGCCAGATGAGATAATAACATTCGGGCTTGCACCAACAAACAAAATAGAACTGGTAAAGGCGATTCTGGCCGCTAATTTGGACCGTCTCACGTACTAAGCCAGGTCTCACGTACTAGGCCCGTGAACGGGCATCATGTTTGTCACTGTTGTCAGTTCTTATATTTAGTGTACCGTGAAAAAAAAATCCCCTGGGAAATAGATCCCAGGGGACAACATCCGAACCCCTATTACTGTAGAAGTTCAGGCGGGATTCTCATTTTATGAGTCAGCTTTTGCCGACCCATAAAACGACCTCGACGTGATCAGCTGTCAGATCAACACCATGCCCAAGCGTTTACTTGGGTGGGAGCGTACGAAAGCTATTATCGGGTCGCTGTTGCACTGACTGATTGAACTGGCCCAGTATCCCAAGCGGTCATGACTGTACGCTTTGAGGTACTCTGCCGCGATTTACGGGACGAGAATGGTTACGAAGCGGCATGTGAGTACGAGTAGATTACCGGCTGACCCACCTATACAGAAACCATATCTCCCGCTGCCTACCCGCGTACGACATGACGCGCTCAAACACAATCTCGCAGTCCGGGTTTTGCTCTTGCCATAGGGACACAGGTGTTTCAGTGTCTACGAATAATAATCCTTGGGGTGCCACATAGGCTAGACCGAACTGAAACCGTGTCGGAGGATCAGCAATACGACACCTTAATCGAACCGTCCGCGCGTATCCTTTATTAACATTAAAATTTATCATTACGCGTGTCAAGGATTGTTGCTGGCTAAGCCAGGTAGTTACCTCGGCAGCAGTACGATAGCCTGAGTTATGAGTCGTTAATATTGCTGCCCTGCTAAATGTACGCGTGAGCTCCAGCGGGTTGTTCCAATTCGACCTCACCATCATAAGTCACCTCCATGACATTTTCACGCTCCTCACTACACAATTATAAAGTGGACCCCATTTGTTGTATAACCTGAGGGCATTGCTAAGCTTGTGAATCTCTCATCATACTTCTCAGGCAACCAAAAGTCCCTCTATTTCTTGTGTAAGGTAGTATATCTCAATCTGGGGAATTCTCATGGCCATTGACACAGCTTTGGTCCGCTGGCGCAGACCGTCTCAGATATGAATGGTTACGGCTGGTAGTATTTGCTCATTAACCCAATCCGGCAGAATCACATGATCTGTCATTTGTCTTGCCGCTTGATCCATAACGTTCGATAGCCACATACGCCGCCCACCAGAGCGGGCCTGGTTCACCGGGTCTGCCACCCCGTTTGCGCCAAGAACTAAGATGCCGACGCTGGAAGTAGGAGAGCATCTTTGCCACATCTCCCGGGCGCCGTACAAGCTCGACAAGCTCCGAGTCGAGCGAGTCGGTTTCGGCCATATCTGGAAGCGCCCAGCAGGTTGCGAGGACGGATTCAGCTCCTGCCCACAACATCGCTGGAGCGAGCGACATCCACTCCCCTCCATAAGTTTCCGGCCTTCCCGCAGACTCACAGGCAGCAAGGAGTACTCGTTCAGGAACAAGCAGTCCCGGACCATCTGGACTCATAAGGAACAGGTCCCTTGCGCTCAGCTCGCCATCTGCTAGAACGAGCGCGGCACCGGTGGAGGTGGCGGGTGCCGAATGAACATGTCCCTTGTATACGAGCAATCCATCGCGCTTTCCTGCCTCTTTGACATCATAAAGCGCTACGATGAGATCTTCGCGTCTAGCCAGTTCCATCTCTTTGACGACATGGCCGGCAGCGAGCACAGCAGAGCCGCCGAGCACACGCTTGGCACCGGGTGGCACACGTCGAGCGTATGCCAGGTCCCCCAGTGGATCAAGTACGGCGAGTAGTACTGGCCGCCGGCCGCCGGCAGTATCTAGCAGCTCACGCTCTCCAAGCGCGACAGCAAATGCTGACGAGCACGCCAGTCTTGGTGTCGCCATCTCCACGAGAGCCGCAGGATGACCGTTTCCTTCTGGCGAAAGGACTCCTTCCACCTCCAGAAGCGAAAACGCCACGCGAGCAAGCCGCGGTGCCGGCGCAATCAACAGGTCGAGAGGGTCTTCGCCACCACTCTGCAAACGTTTCACCAAGGGGGGAGGCAGCAACGCTGATCCGAGTTCCTCCATGAATGAAAACGGGAGATCTCGCGCATTGCCGCCGGATACTCCGCCGGTCTTCGGCGATAGCTGCAAAGCCGTATCAAGGGCGCTCTCGTAGGCAGAGAGTGCTTTTTGCAGCCTGCTGCCCTCACCAAATGGTATGGATCCGGCCGACACTTCTCCTTCAGGGGATATGAGGCTGTAGTAGAGCGATCCCGCAGCCTCCCAGGTACCCCACCACCAGGACTGGCTGCCACCAAGTATGCCAGCTGCCTTCTCCAGAGATACGGCTCGCCTTGGCGCATCAGATGCAGAAGCAAGCCGGGAATATCCGCCGACAAGGATCGCCGGCTGGGCGGCAATGGGCACTTCACCGATCAGGCCGAGCACTTCGTCCACCTTTGCACCAGAGGCTCGCAGGGGCTGTTCTGCTGGTGGCTGAAACACCTCGGCTTGAAGGAGGGCAAGGCCGAGCGCCTCCATATCCTTGTGGTTGCCGGGAAAGGAGGGTACCGCCTGAATACGGGCGGATTCGATGAGTTCCGCCAGAAGCGTCGGGTCATTGGAGTCCGCCGCTAGCTCGAATGTGAGCGCGTAGAGTGCGCTGTGGCGGCGCGACCAGCTTGCTCGTAATGGCGAGCGGGCGATTTGGTAGCGGTAGGCATCTATAACCGACAGAGATGCAAGCGCCAGCTCAAGTGCCTTTGCATCATCACCGCGGCGGCGCCAGAGAAGGGCAAGGCCGTGGCGGCATATTGCAGCCTCAAGCAACTTGCCCGCCTTTTCAAATGCACATAGTGCAGCCTGGAACGACCTCTCTGCCTCTGTGGCGTCTCCTTGAAGCGCTGAGATCCATCCATATAGCATTGATATA
>DAHZQE010000259.1:0-2266 GCA_027409005.1 Ferrimicrobium sp.
CAATGACACTCGGAGACATCGTCCCAGTATCCTTCGGTGCGAAGCCTTGAGAGGCACAGGTACGTCGTTGGTTGCAGAAAGACGTTGTAGGTCGGATGACCGAGTCACTCCTGCCAAACGTGACCCTTTACCACACCAAACTGGCATACAGCCTTGGTAGCCTGCGCTCGGAAGCAGCGAAGCTACTCGCTCAGCTTCATGACCACCTTGTAGATGCAGATAAAGGCTTCGGCGGACAGCTCCAGTCGTTGATACTGAGTGTCCGCCAGTCAATATCGGCAAGATCATGTTTTTTCAGCTTGCGCTGACTATCGCGTATCCAGATGCGAGATTCGTCACCAGACACGCAATGAAGCAGACCCTTTGAGCCACAGAAGCGGACCTGCAATACAGATGGTATCGATTGCATCAGCCTAGGACTGACTTTATTCATCGTGCGAAACACCCTCTGAAACAATGCGGAAGTGGCGTACCCACAGCCGCTTGTCATGATAGAACTCCAGCCAGGAGGTCGCGACGGATGCAAGAGTCGGTGATGGCGGGGCTACACCTGGAGCAAGGCTGCCTTTGCAACTGTTCGATAGCTTGACGGGTAATTCCGTCGCCACCCTCGACACTGTCGCCGTAGGGGAGGCTCGAGTGACCTCGATGAGCTTTTCGTGTATAACATCGAGTCTCTTGAATCTATATTGAACGACCGGTGCCCGACCCTCGAGCTCTGTGACTGCCCTCGTTGAGTCGCTCCGGGTATTGCCAGAAAAGGCGCTTGACCATGACGACGACCCCATTGCGGATCTTATCATTGGTATCGGTCGCTCTGTTGCGATCGCCCAATACATACAGCACTTTCTCTGCCATCCATCGACCTCACGCTTCAGCCTCACAAATCCCGAACACTCGCTCTCGCTTCGCCACCGCCGCCATGATCATCTACAAGGTATGTATTACTCGGTGATAACACTAGAATTCCTTCGCTGACCGCACGCCTTCACAGGATCTCGTTACCGGCGATGAGCTGATCTCCGACTCTTACGATCTAAAGGAGATTGACGGTGTGATGTACGAGGCCGACTGCAAGAAGATCACCGTTGGCGGCGAGAACATCGACATCGGCGCCAACCCGTCCGCTGAAGAGGCCGATGAGGGCACCGACGACAACGTCCAGACCGCCATCGACGTCGTGTACTCTTTCCGGCTTAACGAAACCTCCTTCGACAAGAAGAGCTATCTGTCTGCGCTCAAGGGATACTTCAAGAAAGTGACTGAGGGCTTGAAGAACAAGGGTGCAAGCGAGGAGGAGATCAAAGAGTTCCAGACCAAGGCGCAGGCTAAGGCAAAGGAGATCGTTGCCAAGTTCAACGACTATGAGTTCCTAGTCGGCGAGTCCATGGATCCTGATGGAATGTGAGTTGGCAATGTATCCACGACCTAGGTCTTCAAGTACTGACATTCGCCAAGGATCGTCCTGCTCAACTACCGTGAGGACGGTGTGACTCCGTACGTCAGCTACTGGAAGCACGGCCTTACCGAGATGAAGGTGTAAGCGTGCAGACTGGCGATGTTTGGGTGCAGAGGGCAGACCAGCGGGTGCGATTGGCAGCTGGAAGAGGTGCCTCCCAGGTGCATGGTTGAGGCGTGGCGGACTTAGACTTGCTCCTTCCCGATTTATGAGCAAAATGCGACACGAGATCTTCGTAGCCTT
Organism: Ferrimicrobium sp.; assembly: GCA_027409005.1. Taxonomy (GTDB): domain Bacteria; phylum Actinomycetota; class Acidimicrobiia; order Acidimicrobiales; family Acidimicrobiaceae; genus Ferrimicrobium. The sequence continues at coordinate 1,703 of DAHZQE010000259.1, forward strand.
GCAAAAGCGACATTCTTCGACCTCGTGTGAACCTGTATAGTTTGTGCCCACTATGTGAGCGCTGCAACCGCTCGCCCCCACGTCTTCGTACCGCAAGCGACTGCCGCACAAGCCGCCGTCAGGAGCGTGCGGCAGGTCGGTCCCCCTGCCAGCATGGGCAGCGTCTCCCTTGCGTACCCCTGTGAAATTGACGCCTCGGATCTTGCAGGGGTAAATTATTAGAAGCGGGTGCATTGGCCTCTGAAATTGGGCCGCGACTTCCCCATTACAATGCCTTTGCTTGCTGTAGAACGATAATGCTCTGCACAGTGACCACTAGGTCACAAATTCGGCACTATGGAAATCACGACTCGCTAGCAGAGCTCGCTAATAAACACGGCAGCTAGGCCAAGCGGAGCGGGTCGCGCTTTCCCTGAAACGCTGACCAAATCAGGAAAGCGCGACATCTGCGAGTGCTTCCTTGACCTCAACTTGCGCTTCAACATTGATTTGCCCATAGAAGAGATTATCCCTCCGAGCGATCGCACCAGAGCGACCGATACCAATGATAAGATCCGCAATGGG
>DAHZQE010000260.1:0-7363 GCA_027409005.1 Ferrimicrobium sp.
GCGTCGACTCCCAGATTGTGTCTTGGAGGCTGACACCCCCCGCAGTGGTACGGGTGGTGGGAATTGCTGCTGCCATGGCACAGGTGGCAATGGCCATGATGGTGAGCGTCTTGGTGGCTGACATGTTGATGGACGACCTGCGGTGCTGCTGAAGACTGAAGGAATGGCGAGGCTCAAGGCTGGCTTTATACGCTCCCTACCTCCAGCTGGCATGTACCTGAGGTACCTCAACGATGATTCCAACACCGAGGGTCTCCTTCCTCGGACGATTGATGGTTAGGGCAGCACTCCACCATCAGCTGACGTTGGAGGATCTGCCATTGTATAGATGAAGTATACGAGGCTCGCCCGCAAGCACCAATGTCAGTATCTGACACTGATCTGTCACAACATTCCCTGGAACGTCGGCTGGTGACGGAGACTGTAGACGCTTCGACAGTCATGGGGGCGTATGGCGGGAAAGGAGGAATATTTTGCAGGCGAGCATGCTCCTGAGGTCCAAGCCGGCGAGCTGCTGGCGAGGCGACGAGACGGGAGAAGTGCTTGTTGTCGGAAATCGATGGTTTGACGTCTGCGCAGACTTTTGATGCCATCTATGTATCAAGGAGCGACGACCCAAACCCTGCTACCCCCACTAAACCCCCCCAGCAACAAGGGAAAGCCCGCTACTGTTGTCCGCAGACTTTGGCCGTCTAATTCTTGGTGCACAGGAGGTAGACACCGCCAAAGAAAGTGTTAGCAGTCTCGCAAGCTATCGCGTCCAGTCGTTAGTCATGATCTCGCCGGCATGCTGATTGCGAACTTACTGTTGCCATCGGCAAAAGTGCCCTGAGTGTCACCGCACTTCGTGTCGAAGTCAACTGTACACGCTACGCTAGCCTCTGACTGCATCATTTATTGCTGTGGAGCCAATCGACACATACCTTGGCAGGTGTAACCCGTCGGCCGATCGACGATTTCGGCGCTCTTGACGCTGAACGGAACGCCAAAGTCGGAGAAGTTGATGCACTTGACACTGTCCGTGACGGGAACAGAAAAGGCAGAGACCGCAGCGTTGGTCTGGTCAAGCTGGCAGCCTTGGCCCAGGGAGTTCTGTGCAGAGTGAAAGTCAGTCGATGGTCTTGGGGCGATGTCCTGTGGGAAGGACATACGTAGGCGTCAATCTCCACCGGAGGAGTGGCGGCACGACGAGCCGGGGCGGCGAAGGCCATGGCAGCGAGCGCCGCGGCCACGATCATCTTCGAGAAAGACATTGTTCGTTGACTGGAAATGGGTCTTTTAGTAAGACGATGTATTGAGCAGATGTAGCTGGGTCGTGAGGGCTCCCGGTGTGCTGAGGAGTTTAGACTTGACGGTCGACCAGGTAGTCTTTATACATCCTGCCGCGCACGCGAGGACCCGGACACCCTCGAATCCATCACATCGACGCAGTCGAGGAAGCCATCGGAGCATCAGCTGACGTTGGGGATCGCCATTCCAATAGATGAAGCGTACGAGCTGCAAGCCTCTCATCGTCGAGCGATACTACTTGTTCGAAAAGCCTCGATGTCGCCCATCGTCAACGTCCGCAGCAGAGCTTGGGCTGTGTTGGTGCTAATCGAAACCATTGGCTGGTCTAGATGTGTTGGCTGCGGAGAGCTCCATCGGGGCGTAACTGGACGTGGCTATTCCAACGGGCTGAAGACGTCGTCGGGTACCTGAACGATGACAGGGCAGGATGACCGGGCCGGACAGCGATGTACGACTGCGCGACGCTTCTGCACTGTGGCTGTAAGACGATAACACTTGCATGGTGAAGCCGTTGCAGTACAAGCCTCTCATGTCTAGTATGCTGCAAAAGCGAGATGGTGACTCCATTGGCACTGCGAGTAACAAAGCCGCTCAACACGTGTCCGTAGAGAGGACAAAGGCACGGCGTCGTATAGCCTCAAGCAAAGTATTGGAACTGGAATTGCCCGGAGAATGTGTTGGTACTGTGCGAGCGCTGCAGTCAGCTCACAACATAGGCCCATCGTTTCACAGATCGCGACAGGAGTTGAGCCTGACGTAAACAGGCCGGCCGAGGGCAACAGAGGATGAGATTGTTGTACACCCCCAAAGGAGCGACCGTGAGCCGCCGTCGGAGCAGAAGCATGGCCCTCGAACGGATGCGCAAGAAGCTCAGAGCCCAGAACGCTAACCGAATGGCTCACCGAAGTCAGCGACAAGGCTAGACAAGGCGGACTGAAGCGTGGACGCAGTAACGAAGATGCGGACAAGGCTGCAGCCACAAGTGCAGCCGACAGGCTGCACCCGACGTCTAGGCGCCTTTGCAGTGAGCATTCCGACGTCCTGGCCAGTCGACCTCCGTGGCGGTGCAATTTTCAGCATGGGCAGCCGTCCAGAGAGGTGACGCTGAAGCTGAGCCCGAGCGGAGACCCTTGATTTCCACGGCAGGCTGCAGCGAACCATAAGATCGCTTGCTATGTGCACAGTCAGATTCGCGAGAAGCAGTGCACTTCAGCCCGAATGCGCTGCATGCGATGCGCGTGGATCTCGAGACCATACCGTTGGCGGTGCCGGTGCTGCAGTGACTGTTGGTAGGCAGAGTTGCCAGTCCGCGAAAAGGACAAGCCAAAGACTTCGATATTTTGCCGTGTCCAACAGGCACATGTGGAAGCTGACCAGGTAGCGAACAGGTTCCCCAACGGCAGTCGGAATACCATCACAGCACTGTCTCTGAGTTCCAAACAGCCCTAGGATCACCGCAACAAGGTAGAGTCAGCCTCATGGCGGTCCACGACATGTCTGGCAGTCAGTCTCCTCCGAGATCCTCAGGACTCGTAAATCAACGGGGCCGGATGCGAGGGAGATGTGAGATTGGCCGAGCAATATATTGCTGATGCGTCTCAGCAGCATGGTCAGACTGCGAGCCAGCGTTGATCACAGGTGAAGTACGAGCAGGTGGTAGCCAGAAGAACCGATCGACATGATACAGCGTGCTGCGCGGCGATGCAAGAGCTGTGTATTGCGATGACCGGCTACGGAACGTTGATGTTGGCTGATAAGGGGAGGTGGTCAAGATTGAGGAGTGAAGTCGGGTCGTACAGAGTGGCTGGAGACTTGGCGCCTGAGGCAACAGTGTGTGGCTGAACTCAAGCTCACTCCGCTGATCCATGTTTCTTTCGCATTGGGAAGGAGGAGCTTTGAGAGATTTAAAGGTCTTCAGTATCGAGTGGGCCAATGGCCGCTCTTCCAACTAAAGACAGCGTAAATGAGGAGCACTATCGTCGTTGCCTTAGGCTAACAGCATGTCAGGTCTTCGCGCAACTCCGCGAACCCCTCGACCCGGCCGCCCTGGAAGCTCACGAGCGGGAGCTCAATGAGCGCATCCACCAGCTATATGCAAAGTCACAGGCCCGTCAGGCAGAGCTGCTCGCCGTCAACGCCACTAAGCCTGTGACTATCTCCTCTGTCCACGTCCTTGGCGCCCATCACACCCGGCCAGCCTTCCTCCAGCGCATCTTCGCACCTGTACTGTCACACAACCATGAAGGAGCATCATACACCCTGCAGGAAGCGCTCTCTGAGCTCAACTCTGCGGTGGGTAAGCTAGAGCGGCTGGAGATCTTCCAGCGACCGATCAGCACATACATCGACAAACCCGATCAGACCGATCCTTCTTCAACACCCACCGATCATGCCGTCTTCATCAGCGCCAAGGAGAGAGGGCGCTACACGATCAAGACTGGCACTGAAGCGGGGACGGCAGAGGGCAGTGCATATGTTCAAGCACAGCTGCGGAACATCTTTGGCGGGGCGGAGACGGTGAACGCACATGCCAGTCTGGGCACTCGGACGAGAAGTGCTTACAGTGCCAACTTCTCCACACCTATCCTCTCGAATCCGGACCTGAAATGGGAGATAGGCGGATTGGCCACCAGCACGCTTAAACCCTGGGCAAGCCATGAGGAGGTGGTGAAGGGTGGCAATACGAAGTTCCTGTGGCAGACTGGAGCACGAAGCCGACACGAATTCCTCTACTCCGGACTCTGGCGGCAGATCACAGGCTTAGCGGAGAAGGCCAGCCCGACCGTCCGCAACGATGCAGGCGACAGCTTCAAGTCAAGTATATCACATACCTGGACGCACGACACGAGAGACATCCCCATGCTGCCTAGCAGAGGGCTGTTGATGAAGACGGTGACGGAACTTACTGGATTAGGACCGATTAAAGGCGATGTCAGTTTCGGCAAGTTCCAGTTCGAGTCACAAGCCGCTCTTCCCATCCCGATCCCGGGCCTCGAGAACCCCTACGACTCCGGTGTATCATTCACCGCAGGCCTGCGAGGAGGTCTTCTCTACCCTCTGACCCCCGGCGGACAATCATCGCCAAGTCAAAGCCGACTCAACGATCGTTTCCAGCTAGGCGGTCCCACAGATGTCCGTGGCTTCCGGCTTGCTGGACTCGGGCCGCGAGACGGCAGTGATGCTGTAGGCGGCGACGTGTTCGCCGCTGGTGGCGCCAGCCTGCTGTTTCCGTTGCCTCGGGTGGGTAAAGAGACGCCTCTCCGTCTGCAAGCCTTCGTCAACGGCGGACGACTACTTGCACTGAAGGAGAGCGAAGGCGTTTCGGCGATAGAGAGCGTGAAGTCCACCCTCGGCGAGTTGACGAAGCAGCTGCCAAGCGCGGCTGCAGGCGTGGGGCTGGTCTACGCGCATCCTGCAGCACGGTTCGAGGTGAATTTCAGTCTACCGCTTGTGATCAGGAAAGGGGAGGAGGGCAGGAAAGGCATCAGCTTCGGGGTGGGTATAGAGTTCTTGTAAGACTAGACGTCCTGCTGTAATTTAAATATTCCTAAGCTCGCTCCATGCTCAGTCTCCAGAGAACGGCGTGTCACTTATTCTACCTCATCGGCTTTCTTCCAGTTAGTGAGGTCTTGCCGTCTGCGCACAGCCGCTTAGTCATTCACGCCACCTTCCTGCCAATTTGGTCTCGACTCCCCATCGACATCACCACTGCACACATAGCAGTGTTGCACCTTTGACACCCCTTGGATTTGATAAGCGTGTCATGATAGAACAATCAACATGGAATCGGAAGAGCAGTCTCACATTATCTTGCAACACATCCTGACAAATTCCGTCATCCTCCGACAAACCGCTCCCTACATTCCCATCAAGTCCCTCCTGGCTCTTGGCGGAAGCTGCAAAGCCTTACGAGAGGTCATCCTCACACAGTCTGAGTCATGGCGCTATCTAGATCTCAGTCGCATCCGCTCGGCCCTAATCGACTCCTCACCCATCGACGTCGGCGGAGTTTCATGGCGAGCCGAACGAATGGACGAAGCGCTGACCGAGGACGACTTCTACGCTGGACCTCTTCGCGGCATATTCTCCCGGCTTCATCGAGGAGGGATGCTGCGCAACGTGCAGACGATGGTACTCGATGGACTTTCCGTTCCCGCAGATCTGGTCAGAGATATCGTCTGTGGAGACCGCTACAACGTCAAGATCCTGAGCATCCGGGAAGCGAAGCACCTCAATGAAACGAAGCTTCAGCAAGTTCTACGCTACGTCGTCCGACCTACTCGAGCAGAAGGCACACCTAAACTCCGTGCTCTCTACTTCTTCGGCCCGAAGGATCCTACCACCACCCTCATTGCTTCGCAACAACGCCTCGAAGGCTCCAGCGGGCTGGGAGTCCTCTCTTCACCTGGCGCTCAAATAGGCGCCGAATGGAACGCTCGCTCGTCAAGTACTCTCACTACAGCATTGAGTTCTGAGGAAACGAAATGGTATTCTGCCACTGGCCGTGCGCTACGCAAGCCGCAGTACGAATGGCCGGACACGATCAATGTGTGTCAAGGGCTGATCGCGTTCGATGCCGTGCTTTGCAGAGGACCAAGACATGACATACGGAAGGTGGCCAGCAAGGACTTCTTGCAGTCTGCCATAGCCACCATTGCTCTCGGACCTGCTGGATGTGAGGATTGCGGGAGCTCTCCTGAAGAGCCAGCTGTGTTCGGCATGAGCGACGAAGCGGCCCTGCCGTTGATCGGACCGGCTCCCACGCATTCAAGCACTGTCAGGGCGGCGCAGCATCCGCAGCTGAGAAACCCAGACGGCAGCATGCCCAAGCTTTACCTTCGATGCGAAGACTGCCTGCGCGGGAGATGGTGTGAGCGGTGCAACCGATGGTGGTGTGAAGACTGCTACGCAGAGCCTGTCTCGCGCATCCACCAGCAGACAGACAAGGCTCCGAACGATCTCCAACGCAACGGTTGGCTCAATGGTCCAGGAGGGAAGATAGGGACCGCGGTAAAGGTATATACCAAGCTCTGCGTCGAGCACTGTCTAGTCTCCGAAATGATGTCGGGAGCGGGTAGCAATGGGATGTGGGGATGATGGACGCCAGCTGATCTGTTCAACAGGTCGTCGGCGTCCACAGGGATTGCTTCGGATGCGGACGGACGTGCGGAAAGTGCAAAGACGTCTACATTCGCAAGTGCTCGAACTGTACCACTGAGTACTGTATCGCTCACGATGAGGGATGCTCGATGAGTGAGGTCAGTGGCCTTTTCGAGATTCAAAATAATACTTCATGACGCTGACGATCAGTAACACAGTGTGCTTGGTGCAGCCGCAGCGGACGAAGGACAAGAGAGCTCTTCTGATTCGCACAGACATTGCAGAATAGGCAGGCACGCGGGCCAGCCTGACTCGCAGAGCTGCACGCAGGGCCATAGGCTAGTAGCTTGCCCGCGGCCAACCGATTTCCAAGCTTGCTCCAGCTCCGTCATCAGGCATTGGCCCGCCTTTATCTTCGCGGCAGAGCCGCCTTGCTGCCAGGAACGCCGAAGGAATAAAATAGATCGGTCGACAGCATGGCCACGTACAACTTGGGATCGATCACGGATCTCCAAGAAACGCTCAACGGAAAAGTCACCGTCGAAGAAGTGGTCAAATCATACCTCGCCGCAATTGACGAGCGCAATGAAGACCTGAGAGCCATTTGCAAGATTAATCCGCAGGCAATCCACGATGCGAAGCAGCTCGACACTCTCGACGCCTCCAAAAGAGGCCCACTGCACGGCTTACCCATCGTAATCAAGGACCAGATCGAGACTGCCAACCTCGCCACAGCTTTCGGTAGTGAGCAATGCCGCGATTACATCCCGGGGAGAGATGCCACTCTCGTTCGGCGTCTCAAAGAAGCAGGTGCCGTCGTCCTCGGCAAGACGACCATGCCCGATTGGGCCGCCTCCTGGTTCTCGACCTCCTCTCTTAGCGGGACGACGAAGCACCCGTTGGACGGCTCGCGAGATCCCGGCGGCAGCTCAAGTGGAAGCGGTACAGCTGTTGCCGCCGGTCTGGCTCTTGC
>DAHZQE010000291.1:0-2964 GCA_027409005.1 Ferrimicrobium sp.
CCGCGGCTGTGTCATCAGATGTTCAGGTGGAGGTTGTGACTACTGATGTTGCGTCCGAGGAGGATGTGGAGGGGTTGTTGGAGCAAGCTGTGCGCCGGTTCGGGCGGGTGGACTATGCGTGTAATGCTGCTGGTACGTATATGGGGCCGCTCTTGCGTAATGGTGGGTGGCAGAGTCAAGTCAGTCAGCTGACGTTGGTTGGTATCAGGTGTGCTGAGCAACAACGAGAAATCGGATGTGACGACGCTGGAGGAGTTTGATCGGATCAACAATATTAACTACCGAGGATGCTGGCTTTGTACGCGAGCAGAGATCAAGCAGATGTTGAAGCAGCAACCGTTGCCGACGCACGATGGCAGACCAGGCGCCAGAGGGTCGATTGTGAGTATAGCCTCGCAGCTCGGAATTGTCGGAAGGCCTGCAGCTGGTAAGCAAGGACATTGATGGCTCAGAAAGGCTGTTGCTGACACGTTCAACAGCCGCGTACTGTGCTTCAAAGGCTGCTGTAATCAGTATGACCAGATGCGATGCCATCGATGTGAGCGCACGTCCCGGTGTTGCGCGGAGGCACGGGCTGACGAGGATACAGTATTCCAAAGACAACATCCGGATCAATTGTGTCTGCCCTGGCGTACGCAACAACCCGATGGATCGGTCGGAGACATGTTGCTAATGTTAGCAACAGGTCATCGATACGCCCATGACGAGACCGAATATGGACGTCCTCAAGTCAGCGATCGCCATTGCGCCAATGGACCGAGCTGGCACAGCTCAAGAAGTCGCCGATTGTATGGTCTTCTTATCGAGTCCGAAGGCAAGCTTCGTTCAAGGCTCCGCGATGGTTGTGGATGGCGGGTATGTGATCAATTGAACGGCGCATGTTTGCGAAGCTTTTACACGACCGAGCACCCACTAGAAGGACGCACATACATCCTGGTACGTACGTGAAGCTCATTTCCTATCGCTTTCAGCAAATTTCACGGTTGATCTCGTGTCTTCACATCTTCTTCTGGTATGTCATTGCGAAGCGGTCGGTATGGGACATACCCACCCCATAACTCAGCGGGCTCCATCGAGACTGTATGCGTTGTCGGTGTAATCGAACTGTAACCTTGATACGGTCCGTTCGGTGTGGTCACCGAAGACACCGCAGGACTGTGCGGCGATGAACTCGACCCATCCAGCTCGCTTCTCCTGTTACTTTTGGTCCTACCAGTCGTCACTGGAAAGGAGTCGATCTCCGGAGCCCGTCCGTCAGGGGGAACGTGGCCGACCTGATAGCCGAACTTGTCCTCCATTGATGAGTACTTCTCGCTCCCGTTGGGTTGAGGACTCTGTCGCGACTCTCGATGCTTCCAGACGAAGAAGGCTAGGAAAGCAGCAAGGATAATGAACACGGGTACGCCGACTGCGAGACCGACGATCGTCCCGAGATTGGATTCCCCTTTTCTGTTTGAAGTAGCCGCAGCAATATCGGTCCCTCCAGCGGCAGCGACAGTTGAAACAACTACGATCGTCGAAACTTGGCCATTGTTATTGGTCGTCAGTGCGCGGGATGTCATGGTCGACATTGTGGATGAGGGCATTTGCGATGCCTGCGATACCTGCGACGCCTGGCTTGTGGCTGATGACGGCTCTTGACTGCTAATGCCGCCGCCGCTGCTGGTGGTGGTGAAGGCAGGAGCATGCGTACTTGGAGAGGACGAGAAAGTGCTTGCCGGGGCTGATGTAGACGTCTGCTGTTGACTGGAAGCTAAGGTTGTTGTCAGCAAGAACCTTACCATCACCTCCAGTCCCTTCCACCTTACCCGAAGAAGCCTCAGGCATAGCAGAAGGCACATCCAATATCAACGAAATTGGACTCCCCTGCGGCAGCCGAAAATGATCCGTGCCCGCCGTCGTGCAGCAGTTGAAGCTCCTATCCCCATCACAACACCAACTCCCATCCGCACACAGCAACAATGCCTCATTCCCCGGCGCAGTCCCTCCATTAGTACAGTAATTTGGACAACTACTCGATTGCCAGGACTGGTCGGTGCAGGTGTAGCGACCGTAGTAGTTCTCGTTGTCGAGGTAGCAGAGACCGTTGGAGAGACATTGCCATTGATAGGGACAGCAGGTGCCGTCGGTTGTGTAGCAGGGTCCGTCACCCTGGGCCAGTTCGCCGTTGGGATAGTAGCAATTTTGGGCGTAGGTGAAGGCGGCCAAGAAGAGGAGAGGGAGAAAAGGCTTAAAAAAGGTTTGCATGGCTGGGTATGCCTATCGCATTGTTGGTATGCTTTTGTTGGTGAGTGGAAGAGGAGTCGGAGATGAAAGGCTGTGATTAATGAAACCAGTGACGACACTGGACGCCTGGACACGTATCAGTGTGTGCGCTCCAGATGCAAGATTTAAGCTTTGGGAAGAGTCAAGACAGAGTGGGAAGGAGCGTTCGGGATTGAGACCGTTTGCCTATGCCTCGGCTGCTACTTATCACTGCCGCCTCCGCATGTGCAGGCTGTATCCTTTCTCGCGAGGTCCGCAGATGCGAGCCCCTATTTGAGTTTCTTTGCGACAAGCCTGGGCGACAAGGCTGCGGCTTCAGTCGACTTTTCGCACAAAAGGCTGAAATAATGGCACAACACACACCTTTTCCCCCTCATTCCTGGGCTATATTCACCTGCAGCTGTACCTAAGTGGTGAGGGATCTGGAGGCTGAACACCAAGTCAAGAAATCTCGATATTGCTCACCCGCGGCTTTGTGCCACAGATGGTGTCGTGCCGTGACACTGCTCTCGGATACCGGCATGTCCGCAACAGTGCGCGAGAGAAGGTGGCAAAGATCGCGAAACATGGAGCTGATCGTGCGTTGAGAGGTCGGGTGATACGGTAGAACCTTGTTGATTTCACAGCCCTTGGTGTCGTCGTTCAGTCTCTCCAGCTTGCGGGCTGCTAGAGGCGACATTGATCGTCAGCAAAAGATTG
>DAHZQE010000296.1:0-7209 GCA_027409005.1 Ferrimicrobium sp.
GGACGACATCGTTGCTGGCAATGTCTGCTCTTGTGATCCGCCCACAGTTGCACATCACGGCTATCATTTGATTTTCAAGTTGTAGGGGCCGGGTTAGGGGGCGGAGCAAGGGGAGCATGAGAGGAGATTGATGACGGCTCCTGTCACTGGGAGCTTCTCGATACTCTCCGGTGGTTTGATCAAGATTGTGCGGTCAAGTACGCCGGAATGTTTGCAGAACATCGAACACCTGAAGTCCAATGTGATTCGATGACGTCGACAATTGCGCCGACAGCGTGGAGGTCAGGGAGCGCCGGCACAACACCACGCACCCCGTCTCAGCTTCCCGGGAGGCGCATCAGGACTTCGGTTGTACTTCTAGGGTTCTCATCAGCGCTCATGAGTGGGGCGCTGGATACCTCATCTGGCAAGTATGCGAAATAAACAAGCACGCTCGAACGCTCGTCAAACCGACCGCTTGCAAGTCACAGCACACTGACTCAACTGATCTTCTTAATCCTACTTCTCGCCACATCCACCTTCCCCTGCACCCGCGTGGTGTCATCTTCCAGCATTCCCAACATTTCATTCTGAATCGTCAACTCCTCGTTGATCATGATCCCCATGTCCTTCAGCCTTGCCACCGTCTTCCCCAAGACCATCACGTCTTCATCCTGCTCCTGCATGACCTGCTGCTGCAACTGCAACACTCCGCTGTTGTCCAGCTCCCGCGTGCGCTCCGTCTCCTTCAATGGTCCTCCTAGTACTCGGCCGCTCGGCTTGGCGGCCGATGTGCCTTTCCACAGCGCTTCTCTGTCGCCTGTGGAAGCTACTGCGCCAGAGGAGGGCCCGGTAGAGGTGTTGGCCGTGCGCGTCGCCATGGTGCGGAGGAGAGCTTCCAGTCCTTCCACCTCTTTGCGCGCTGCGCCGAGTAGATCTTTGCGCCGCCGTATCTCGCCATCGCCAAGCTTTCGCGGACCGCCCCAGCCTGAATCGTCGCCTTTGCTTGCTGCTTCTATGCTTTTCAGGCCGTCCTCCAACTGTGCGATCGAAGTTGCCGCCCGGACTAAACTCGCCTTCGCCTCCGCGGATAACGAATGTTGCTGCTGTGCCGTGCTCGCCGCTTCCCGCTGTTTCAACTGCTGCCGCGCAGACTGTATCTGCGACTTCAGATCTCGATGCACTTCCAACCATTGCTGCGGATCCGTGACGCCTGGATTGCGCTTCTGCGACACAGGTGATAGTGATCCATTCGAGTTCACCGTACTCGTCCCGCTCGGCAAGTTCAAAAAACTCCGCCATGCACTGCTGCTCCTCCACCGCGCATCATCGGCCTCAACCAAGCTCCTGACGTACTTCTCCAAAGCTTTCCGTCGCTCTTCGGTCAGGCTCTGGTTGTTCACCGTTCGGCGGATCCAGGATTTGGCGGGTAATTGAGCAGGCGGTGGTTGTCCGGTCTGCGCGACCAGGGCATCGTGCAGGTTTATGAAATCGGTGTAGCGTTTGCGGACTTCGTGTTTGCGCAGCGGGAGTTGGAGGGTTACGTGGTACTGAGTGAAGGGTTGGCTGCCTTGGGGCGTGGCCGTGGATGTGATGGGGATGGAGATTGCCAGTGGTGCCATGCCCTGGGCGTATCTGAAAGTCTCGTGCGATTGCTGGGATTGAGACTCGGGGCGATTGTGTATGTGTAGACAAGCTGAGAGGGTTGGAGAGCTTCCTCAGCGAGCTGCAGGTGCCTTGAGCCGCTGGCGTCATGCGACAGCGGGTATCCCCGCCTGACACCTAACGGCCCCTACAACTTGAAAATCAAATGATAGCCGTGATGTGCAACTGTGGGCGGATCACAAGAGCAGACATTGCCAGCAACGATGTCGTCCATTCGTATACTTCGAGCATGCTGAGCCGAGACAAGATACTGCCTTTGGATGGGCGTATCGACGCCGTCCAAACACGATCATTGATTAGGCGGGCTGGAGGTGTCCTCTCTGCTTTTGCAGCTCATTACATGGCGATCGCATAATGATGCAAAAGCATTGATGATGTCTCTTCGATTATTCCGTCTCCGGAGGGCGCCGAAGTCATCGTCTGTTATGGCTCTACTAGATTGGGCTATGGGGTTCATTTTGGCCAGTGGGTCACACCGAACTGCAGCAGAGATGTCTGCTGCAAGCGCCTGCTGTTCTTCATTGACAGTGCCACGTACGGCGCCACGATCCCCGTGAGTTGATCCTGCCCTAGGGTTGTTGCATACAGATCGCTTGACGAGTGTGACTATGGGCAGAATCAAGGAGTGATGTCGCACGGATCTTACAAACCCTGCGCCACGTGACGCTTGCTATTTCGAGCTTTCAGCGCCGCCCGAACACGAGACGCCGACAGCATCCCCCGTCCACAATCCTCTGCCGAACACACGGGCACACGCAGCACTGTTGGCCCTGTACTCCGCACAAAGTGTGGCATGCTCTGGTATTGCACAGATTCGAAAGCTCCCACAGCCAGTGCCTGAAGACGCCTCCAGCAGGATGACCATGATCTCCGCCTCAGATCCATGGCGCCACCATTGCGCGCAACCCTACCAGCGGCCGCCCAGCACCAGCAGCACAGCCTCGTTGCACTTCTATTTTCTCCTGCACCATCAACATCCTTCGCAACCCTCCTGCTGGCGACTGTGAGACGGCCATACCTTATGTGGTCTGTTTGCCGGCTCGAATGTTTGTTTGCGCTTCGATCCCTCGCCTGCCCAACTCAAAGAAGCAACCTTTCCATGTATTAGACTCCGCTCGAAGCAGGACCCTTTCGTACTCTTGACCGCACATAGGGCTGCAGCTTGGCTCTTGTACCTGCGTCGCGCAGCCACACTAGCCATTCATCACCCCCAGACCGTAATCTGGGAATAGCAGCGTAAGTTTGCCACAGGCGCACACGGACGGCGGGAGTTATGCCATCCGACGCCCCTCGGACAATCTCTCATATCGCATGCCCTTCTGCCACCACAACCATCTTCCAGGTTGCATCTTGTCAGCCGACCAAGCCTCATTTGGCCGAGATGAAGGCTGTCGGCTTATGCTGAGCTGTGCAACTCGATTCGCTGGGTATATTGACGGGACGGGCAGCCAGTGCTGCACTATTGATGCACATTGAGACAGACAGCTTCCAAATTGAGATGGAGGTCCGATCGACGACTTTCATGACTACGAGTGTGGTTCAGGCCCAGCTTGGTGGCGCTTTTCGACACGACATCTCGCCGCAGAGACAGAGATACAAGACTGGTTGTACGATCAGCTACGGGCAGTCCTACCTCCAGGTTCATGAGACCGCGACTTGTATGGATCTGCGAGGTCGACGTGCCGATGGCGTTGTCGACGAGCAACAGAAACAACCACGCACCCAACGAAGGTCTCTAGAGCGATCTTTATCTGACGGTCCAACAATCCAGGTCCAGACAGCACCCCTCCCGCAGACGCAGTGGTCAGACGTGCCTCTGCCATATCGACCAAGGAACTATGTCGAGCGTCTTGCCAACAGACAGCCTGCTATCGCGGCAACGACAGGCTACGACCGACCGGCAAGAAAGCGGACATCAGGAAGTCACCTTTCGGCATTGCCAGCTGCACTGGCGCCTTTAGAGGTCAGGAAGAGCAGTCAGCTGCCACGAAACCCCGCGTCGCTGCTTTATCCGGAGATGAGTCCGTATGCTGATCGATCGTCAACGGAACCGCCTACAGCGCGCACCACGAACTCCGCTCCAAGCTCCCCTCCGTCCTTCCAGCAAGCCTTCGCCGAAGCCGAGCCGCCCGCCTTCGGTGTTCCAAAGTCCCCAACGTATCCTCCAGCCAATAGAGGGCGCATCCAAAGTGCTGCAGCAGCTTGTGACGCAGCCTTTGCAAATGATGACGATCTCAGTCTGTTTGCGAACGCTACAGCAGGACTGGAGCCAGATTCATTTTTGCAATCACCTATCTCGCCAGAAGAAGCGCGAAGGGCGCATGCCCGATACTCACCGCCACGACGTACACATTCCGAGCGATACACTTCCCCGATAACCCAAACCCCGACTACGCAACTAGCGTTCCAGCACCTAGCACAGATGCCTCTGGCCGCCTCCCCAAGACGCGATCAACCCGCCCCTCCCCTGTCGCGACAAGTTTCTCGGCCCCTACCGACGCTTGCGCCAGCACAACCACCGCCCTTACGCTCGGCAGTCTCGAATCTGGAGATGTCGGCGGCGGTGGCGACCATGAACGCCATCTCTGCTCTCACTCCCACGGATGAAGGGGCGCGGGATGACGACGAATTGCCGGGTTATGCGGAGTCGCAGGCGCAGGCACAGGCTTCGCAGAGAGCGGAGGCTGGCAGGAGGGCGCAGGAGTTGCAGAGGCGTTGGGCGGCCAGGGGGAGGTAGAGGATGTCTCGGTTTTGTGGGGACAGGGTAGAGATATGGGTTGCCACTGCACAGCACCACTTTTCTTCGGGTCAGGCAGAACCATGTCCATTCGCGAGTCAAGATGTTGAGAATTCATATTGATCCACAGGACGGGCCTGATCGCGAGAAGCCTCCGACACTGTGGTCGAGCGGTTCCCGACACAAACGTGCCGCGGTCGTGCGTGTAGTCCCGTGGTATTATTTTCTTCGCAAAGTCACGCGCGCATCATGCCACCGTCCGGTAGTGCTCGACAGAGAGGGTCGGCTGAATGCATTGGCGATGCACTTCATCTCCGGACCCCACGATCGCCCGCGTTTCTGGGGCTCGATCTGCCGGCCAAATGCCTTGGCGGTAAGCTCTCGGTCCTTGATCTTCGCGACACACTACTAGTCTCTAGCATCTTCGAGGCAGCAGAGATGAAGGTTCAGAGGCGTATAGGCCTTAGAGGATGTTTGGCAGAGACTGAGCATCCATACGAAAGGCAGATGTGTGTCGGATAAATCGTAGAACCACCGCGGCCCAGAGCAGCTTCCCTTGTCAGGAACAGGAAACGATGACGCAGCTCTCCGCGCGGGCTGTCGCGTGTGGGCTGCAAGTGCGTGCCTCGTGATGGCGGTTAGTTCGACAAGCGCTTCCTTCGCGGGTGCGGCATCTGACACCAACCCCTCTCCAGCTGCCTCTTCCATGACCGCCAGCTCGCTCTGCATCTCTTGCTGGATGAGGGTGCTATTGAAGTTGCAATCTCCATTCCTTGCCCATTGCTAGAGCGACTGAGTCCGCTATCATGCGGGCTTCGACCATTGCGGCTGCGGCTGCGAGCCTGCTGGCCTCGGCCGAGGCTTCGACATTGACGCCGCCTGTGTTGCCGCTGATTGTGCGGAATCCATATCTCTCGACATGGCTGGCCAACGCGAGAGAGGAGCCGTGGAGCAAGTGGCCCATGTTCTACACGGGGTCATCGGTGAGCCGTAGCTTGCAATGGTCAAGGCGGCCAGAGGCTGATACAGCTGTATAGATCGGTCTGTCGGTCCTGGCATCCGTGCCAGACAGCTCGACTGTGTATCCTCTACTCGGTCGACCCCACGACAGCCTCGAGAGTGACTCGAAGCATTACAATCTCTCTTTTCCAAGATACCTGGGTGCTCAGTACGATGCCTCGACCACGAATCTGAGCTACAGTATTCCGCCTTCGAGCGGATCAAGTAGAGACGCCGTCGAGATTGTGCTGTCGTTCCTCTCGCCCATCACGCCGACTTCGACGCTCCGCCAAGCAATCCCAGCTTCGTACCTGACGATCCACGCACTCGGTAGCTTTGACGTCGACATCTATGTGGATGTGAACGGCCAGTGGGTGAGCGGCAATCGGGGCAGCGAGATCGTATGGCAGTTCGGCGAGACAGACTACGAAGATGCCAAGCGCCTCAAGACGTGGCAGGTCAAGAGGAAGACCGAGCAGCTCTTCACTGAGTGGGGCGATCAGGCGGAATGGGGTACACTGCACTTCTCAGCGCCGGCAGAGGCGAACCACCAGGTGGGGACGTCGGGAAAGTTGCGACAGCTGTTTGCGCAGAAGGGCTCCTTGTTGGACTCGGTCGATACCAAGTTCCGAAGGATCATGGAGGAGGAGCCGGTCTTCGCTTTCAGCAAGCGGTTTAACTTGTCGTCTGCGTCCAGCACGGCCTCCAAATCCGATGACTTGCTCTTGACCCTGGCTCACATCCAAGACCCGGTCACGCAGTTCGCCTCCGCCCGAGGCCTGACCTACATGCGCCCTCTGTGGGAGCACTACTTCGACAACACCGAAGCCTTGATAACCTCCCACTCAATACCCAAACACCTTCGCCCCTTCCCCACCACAAGCCCTTTCAAGCGTCAAGAACGCAAAATGACTCCCCACGACCGGCCTTGCAAAGAAGTCCGGCCCAGGGAACTCACCCTTCCCCTCCGTCTGGTACAGATCCGTAAAAGGCCTATCCGTGACCGTTTCATTCACCCACCGGGCCACTCGCTCCAAAATCGCAGTTCTCGTCTCCTTCGAAGCCACAGCCGCGGCCTGGAACTCCCAGTCGGACTTGGTGTACAGATGTCGCGAGTCCAGCGGCAGACCGTATTTCTGCAGGGCGGTCATGTACCATTCGCTCTGCGTGGTGTAGATGTGATCGGGGATGAAGTTGGATTTGTTCTGGTCCTTGTCGGCCTGAAGCGGTTGTTGACCGCCTGACATCGCTGACGAGGATGGACTGGGCGTGTAGCTGCCCGAGGGGTGGAAGCACAGCACCGCGTCAGCGTAGAGGGAGTACAGCGTCGTCCAGCTTCCGTACCAGTCGTAGGCGAGTTTGGCCCTACCGCCATCGCGCGACATGCCGTAGTGCTCCCACTTCTTGACGTAGACTTCGCTGATATTGCGGAAGGTCTTGGCGTCGTCCTTCTCGCCTACGAGGTCCGCAAGCTCGGACATGGCTTTGATGCCGATGATGCCCTTGAGTGCCAAGTTCGTCTGCAGTGCAAGCCAGCCAGCGAAGTCGTCCGTACACAGCTGGTTGTGCGGTTCGAGGGAGTACTCGACGAGGTAGCCGGTCCACTGCTTCCAGAGCTTGTATGTCCTCTCCACCCACGCTTTCGCCTCGCTTTTGCCAGCCGGGGCCGCGGCATCGAGTCCATACACGCCGTCTCTTACCTCCAGCCTCCGTGGCAATGCGAATGGACTCTCACCCTCGATCACGCTCACGGGCTGACTCTGGCTCTTGTCACTGTTCATGAAGCTGTTCACCAGCGCCAACCCCATGATCTGGGGACGCATTTCCCC
>DAHZQE010000327.1:0-4792 GCA_027409005.1 Ferrimicrobium sp.
ATACTGAGCTTGGCTTTCTACGAGCTGGACATGGACGACTTTAAGCAAATTAATGACACACAAGGGCACCAGGAAGGGGATAGGCAGTTGAAGCTATTGGGAAAAGCTTTACAAGAGGCCATCGATACAACAGGTGTATGCGCTCGGCTCCACGGCGATGAGTTTGCTTTCTGGGTTTCTGCAAACGGCAAAAACATGCAGGAGCTAAGAAAAATGCTGAGCGATATACACGAGCGATTGACTACATCACCCGACAATCCGATTCACGTCAGCTTAGGGGCAGCCATCATCTTTTCTCAAACTCCAACGTCAGAAGCCATGCTTTGGGCTGATCAGGTCATGTATCATTGCAAACGGAAGGGAAAGAATCAATGGGACATTATGATGGTGAAGCCAGAGAGTGTGCTTCCCAATCAAGATTTGCTTGAGTCAAGCAATTGAGCCAAGATCAACGCCTGCACATCCTCGGGCTCATCCCACAACCGGGCACACCAATAGTAAGCCAACAACAACTGTCGGGCCCCTGCCACTACGTCTTGGCAGGGGGTGTAAAACCAGTACTCGGACGCGACTTGAACACCATAGTGCTGTAAAATGCGCCGAGATACTGATCGTGAAAGTGCCGCATCATGCGAACGACGATTCAAGAGCGGAACCGCATTCTGGTACAGCCGTAGCTCGAATCCGGCATCATTCTTTAGTATATGCAATGGCGCATACCCCCCTAAAAACAACGCGGGCGGTAGAATCACCCCGAGGACGTCGTCACTCAAAGGGGTCAGCTCGACTCGATTCAAAGGCATGGGAGCATGGTGCAATGCCTGCCACACCTCTTCCTGCCAGCTATTGAGCGGACCGCTCATGACTTACCCACAGTTGGTTCAATTTTCGGCGGCAACACGGACAATGATCTCACCGGAGTGATGGCCGGCGACTTGCGTGCGTCAACTTCCGCCGCTCGAAGCAAGCTTTTGGCGTCTCGGGCCATCTTGGGAAATTCAGCTGTTCCCAAGACGAACGGTAAGCGCACTTGAACGCCACGCAGATTGAGAGGCGCAGCCAGTAAATCGCGAACGCGCCCGGTGATTCGAGACAGCTCTTGCTTGTTGCCTCCAGCCACACAAACCGCAAAGGCAGCTCCTTGAATTCTTCCTAACAGATCCTTGTCGCGAGTTCCCGACTGAAGACGAATGGCGAAGGTTTGTAGAGCGTAATTACCCCACGCCCCTCCATATGCGCGATTCACCTCTCTCAATCCGTCAAACTCGCAGAAAACCACCACCATGGTGGAGCGTTTACCCAAATGAGCGCACACTTCATCAAGTTTTTCAATGAATCCAACTTCGTTCAAAATACCCGTAAGACGATCATGCTGAAGACGAGTTAAAGTGGTTTCATATTGATCTTGAACAGTCCAGAACCAAGTGCGTAGCATTTCACCTTGTTCATCGCCCAAACTCAAGAGTGCATCTTGGCGAACCGAGGCCACGTACGAACGCCAGGTCAGCATCAAGGATGGGGAAACCTCCATTCGTCTCGATACGCGACGAAAACAATCGATGGCCCCTCGCTCCCAGTCAACTAAAACAGCAAGAACTTCCTTGAGTGAGTATGGAGCCGACGTGGCTCGCAACGCAGCCGACGCCCACTTGGCCGCCAGTGTTCTATCAGTGTCGTTCGTTTCAAAACAATGATCCAACTCTTCTGTGAGTTCAAGACATTGTCGCCAGCCAGTGGTCTTGGTTTTACCCTGTGATCTCCAGCTGCTCAGTTCCGCCCGACACTCGTTAATTTGTGTCGATCTATTGATTTCTTCCATAGCAGCGCACCCATCGCGTTTGACCAGAGTACTCTATGGTAGAAGAATAAGCAAGTCAGCAAGAAGAAGACTGCAAAAAGTTGATCCCTTGAGATCCCTTAAAGAAAGGCGCCCAGATGTCCGAAGGCCGACTGCACCTGGGGCAGGCTACCACCAAGCGCAAAGAAAGCTAGAGCAATGGCTCCTCCGACGATCAGCATTTCGTAGAGACGCCCTTCACCGCTATTCTCACGTGCATGGGGGATAGGGGCGGTGACCAATTTGTGGCTGAGCGGCCAGAACATCATCATTCCCGACTTGTTGATGCAGTCGGTAAGCAAATGGGAGAGCACACCAGTTGCAAAGCAGACCGCGAATAAGAGAAGCCACTGTGGCCCTAGAAGCGCAGGGATTTGGATTTTCGAGGCCAGGAACATGTAACCCGCAGCAGCGATCACGCTGGACAGGATCAAAAAGCCAAATGAGTGCAGCTGCCCACGGTGCCAGATGGGCCCCGTAAACCAGCGCCGGCCGTGCTCGACAAAGCCATTGCGACCGGAGCGCTCGACTCCCGGCCAGAAGAAAAACCACCTGCCCAGAAGGCTGTAGCTAATATCAATGTCAGGGGTAAGAGCCCCCAATGCACAGGCGGTAACCCCCAACAGCTCACCACCGGTGTGATCGGCAAGAACAGCACCTATAGCTGCCCCAACAATTAAGTGACTGGTTCCGCGCATATCTATAAAATAGCATATAAGCAGAAAATTATCAAGAGATGGATTTGCTTTATGACTCGGTCAGCGGCGCAGAGACAATGAGGGTTATAGCGCTTTCCCCATATAGAGCCTCAAGGTCGCCCTCAGGGTAACCATCCCTTGTGTTTGGCTGTAGGTAGAAGAAACGAGTCTCGGTAGGGCTTTGCACTCGCAAAACCGCATCCTGCTGCCGACTGTCTACGAATCTGGCCACATTCTCCAGTCCGACTAAAGTAGAAGACACATTCCACAAGACCACCTCAGTCAGCCCGGAAAGAAGAGTTAAAATCCTGATGGCCAATTCAGAGAGTTGCCCCACGTCCAGGGTTATGCCTTCCTCTCGGAAATAGCGAGTGAACAGATCTGGGTTTTGCAACGCATAAGCACTGGAGTTGTTGACCAGCAACACTGACGGTTTGCCTTCAATCATCCACAGTTCAAAACGCCCACTGGGAGTGTCTCCAGCTATCCAGCAGGTCTCTCCCTGGCTCATCAAGTCAGCCACCATCGCCGGTACATCTATAAAAGATGTGGACAGTGACCTCCAGAGGTAATCTCCAGAACCGGAGAGTTGCCCCAAGCCGCCTGGCAACTCGACCAACGACTGATCATCGGGGGTCTCAACCGATTCGTCTACCGTGACATATTCGGACTCAGCGAAATCCGGCGACTCGAACTCAGAATTATCCGATGATGCTTCGAAAGCGAAGTCCCCCTCCTCTCGGGGCTCCTCAGCGGGTTCAAATGTAGCCTCATCGTCTTGAGTTTCATCTCCCATCGGCTCAGTAGAACTCTCGGATGAATCCGCTGGCTCTCCGAAATTGGTGAAACTATCGAACGCGCTCTCCACCCGCCCAAATGCGGCAGCCAACTCCCCTTCAGCATCGACACCATCGTCGGAACTCTCAGCCCCGCCAAAGTCGTACGCTCCTTCCTCAGTGCTTGACGTGAAGTCAAAGCCGCCACTCGTATCTGCCGGCTCGTTTCCACCAACAAGAGCCTCCCATTCCGCGAAACCTCCACTGGCCGGCTCTATATCCACCGCAGGAGCGGTTGAGGTGGAATCCGCTTGATCCGATTCATCTTGGCCGAATTGGCCGAAGCCGCCAAAAGCGTTGTTCTCACCGCTGAAGTCGTAAGCCTCGGCGGACTCTTCTCCGGCAAGATCCGAACCGTCGGAAGATCCATCAGAGGTCGTCGCGCCATCCGTTGGTATCGGTGAGTACTGCACCGGTGCCGCCTCCAACAATTGTTGACGTACCACTCTGGAATTCAGTCCGGCAATGGTCTCCCGCTCTTCTGGCGTCAAGCGTATTCTGACCAACTCCGGCCAGACCGCAGGAGCTTCATTCAACGGTGGAAGCACGGGAATCAGTCGGGTGGGCTCCTCTATGATCTTGGATTGCTTGGATTTGTTGTCCTTCTTTGGGCTAGGCGCAAGTTGGCTTAAAAGATCGCCGATGGTGCCATCAAGGTTGAACTCAGCAGTAGCGTTTTGCCGGTTGCTGATTCTGTAAGTGATATTCTCATTGGGGTGAGTTAACAAGTCCTGCAGGCACTTGAGTCCGCTCAACGAGCGGGACACAATGCTGGTGGGCTTGCCGAAAAGCCAGGTCATCTCGTAAGTTTGCCCGGTGACGGTGCGGAACTCAGCAGTGCCTGTGTGCCGGTCATCACCACACCGAGTCAGAAGATTGATTAGGTCATCGACCTGCCGAAAATCGTCAAACGCTTCCATGCATGGAAGATGCTAACACCAGGTGTGTAAATACGCTACTGTTTGCGCTTTTACAAAAAATACCTGATCGCCTGAGGGTTTAAGGCATTCAAGTAGAAACAGATCGAAGCTTTACGCTGCGGATGAGGCTGTCTCGGGGGAATCCTGAGTATGTGCGCCTCCTGGAACAGCGACGATTCCGCTTAGCTTGAATTGTTGATTGATGGCATCCAGACAGGCGAGCACTTCTGCCCAAGTCGCACAATGATGAACGTTGTATTTCGCGGGCAAATAGTAGAACACATTCTCGCGCGGACCATAGACCAGCAGCACCTTTCCTCGCCCTACCGCATACCCCGCCTCCCAATGCCGCCCACCACGCGCTGGCCCAGCGTCCACCGGTTCTGTACAAGCAATCACCACATCAGCGCGCTCGACATCCAACATGTCCATCTCCCCGAACGTCGGCCATGATTGCGCGGCCAATTTCGGATCCTTGGAGTTTTCCAGATCCTTTCCCGG
>DAHZQE010000353.1:0-4878 GCA_027409005.1 Ferrimicrobium sp.
ACAACCTAAACATCTTCAGAGTTCCGCTCTACCAGGTTGAGCTTCTCAAGCTTTATTGTGTACTATAATGGAGATATTAGGACTCGACAGCGATGACTTCGGGACGGAATCAGCCGATGAAGCAGAGCTCCTAGACGTACCCCATGAAACCAACACGAGGAACTCCGAGGAGCCACAGGATGGTTCACATAGAAGGCAAGAGTCTCACTACGGGCAGGTTTTGCCCGATGCGATATCTCTGGCTCACATAGCGTTTGGTGTATAGCCCCCGGATCATCCAGGCTAAGCTGAGCAGCGGTCCGGTATTCAGAAATTTGGAAAAGTATAATTTTACCTTAGTGCTGAATGCTTTCATGAGCGCCTGTGGGACGAAGAATTAGCCAGGCGGATCGCGGTAACACAACGAGTCTTCTTCGGCTTCGTGCGCTTGCCACCCAAACTGGGTAACTTTGCGACTGAGAACACCCGCATCGGTATGCACCTCAGGTTGTCAAGATTGAAGGCATTTATTGCAATTGTCAATGTTTGCGTACGTGAATCAGCCTACATGACATGTGTTGGCAATTGTTTTTTCTTCCAACCCTTCGGGGATTCTCTACCACATCGCTGATCTAGTGGAAAGCCAGCTGGATAGTACATGCCTTGTGCATTACGTCTTTTGCCCGATTCGCTGATCCGGCCTTGCGTTAGTTATTGTCCTCCCAAGCATACACGCATCGACGACAAGACATCCAGTGTCTGCCCTTGTAACCACGAGCGCCATCGATGCGGGCCCCAATCACTGCCTAATGCCATGAACGCCTTGCCAAAATGACTCAATCGTACTGAAAGAGCACACTGATACTCTCCCCGTGATGCACCCGCCGAATTGCCTCCGCAAAGACATGCCCGACTTCCAAGACTTCGAGCTTTGGGCAGGTCTTGAGGTGCTCGTCTTGCGGTACACTGTTGGTTACGACCACCCTGTCCAGCACCGAAGCATTGATCCGCTCGATCGCATCACCGCTGAAAACCCCGTGCGTGACGAGTGCATACACGGTCGAAGCGCCTTCCTTCTTTAATAGTTTCGCGGCTCGAGTGATCGTGTTGCTCGTATCTGCAAGATCGTCGACGAGGATGGCGGTCCGGCCGGCGACGGCACCAACGAGAAGCATTGTCGCATTTTGTCGGTCGTTGGCGTAGGTCGGGCGACGCTCCTTATGGATCAGCGCAAAATCCATGCCAAGACTATCCGCGATGTGGGTGGCGCGCTTCGCTCCCCCGGCATCAGGAGAGACGATCACGCAATTCTCAGGCCCACCATATCGCGCCAAGATCTGGTGCTGGATGTATTTGCGGAGAAGGTGACGGCCGTAAAGGTTGTCGACTGGGATATCGAAGAAGCCTTGATATTGTGGGTCGTGGAGGTCCATGGTGATGACGTGGTCGGCGCCAGCGCAGGTCAACAAGTCGGCTACCAGAGTTCCTGCCTGTGCCACCCATTGCCGATAGCCGGGTTGGGGTTTGAAGTGCGCCGGAATTGCACTGGCTGTCCTGGTCATTGCAGTCTTGGCTGGCGATGCGCCTTGCAGGTGGGACTCATCAAAATATGAGCCGGTATTGCTGGTGGCTGAGACCGGAGCGGAGTTGTCCGAGTGGATGCTCTCCGCTGTGTCTTTCCTCCTCGATACTACCGGGGCCTTACTGTCGCCGACCTCGCCATTCGTCATACTGATCTCGCCCTTGACGCTCTTGTGGCCGATGCTGAGACCATTGAGCCTCTTGTGCAAATGGTTCGCGCCGTTGCCATTCACACCTGCACTCTCCGCCTGGCCCGGGTACGGCGTGGTGGGTCTGCTGTCGAAGGTGTAGGATTTGTTCTGGTGCGCTGGCATTCGTGCAAGTGGTGCGCCAACCTTATTATATGGCAGATCGCTCTGTCTGCTGTACGGAAACAGTGGGAGCACTGCCGTCACGCGCCGAGCGCTGGCGGTCTTACAGGCGGAAATTGTGATCAGAAGCTCCATGAAGTTGTCATTGACCTGGCCAGATCCGGACTGCACGATGAAGACGTCTTTCTCTCGTACGCTCTCACCAATCTCAACACGGGTCTCGCCGACTGCAAACTTGCCGAGAGTGATATTCGCAGGCGGGATGCCAAGGTGTGTGCAGATGGTCTCTGTGAGTTGTGGGTGGGACGAGCCCGAGAAGAGGACGATATTGCGGACCATCTTGCCGCTCTATACGTTTGTCGTGTAATTATGATGCGGTTCGAGACGATGTGGAAGCGAAAGGTGTCAGGATCTGCCGCGGTTGCGTGGGTGACAGAGCAGCTCGCTCCCTTGGGCAGTCTCAGCCAAGTTGTCGTCCAACCGCGGTTGTTCGCTTACCTCGCTGTGTTGGGGGGGGGATTGCTACGTCAGCACCATCGCTGATACCTTGTCCTGCACACCGCTGCGTCTGCAGGCGTGTTGAAGCTTCTTCCAATGTTCGTGGTGGCAGTCTAGCAGGAGTGAGTCTCTTCAAACGCTCTGGAAATTCTTCTCGAAGTTCAGCCGCGAGAAAGCGAAGCTTGGGCCTCTGGATTAAGTAAGGTGGGGCATGATAGTTACAGGCGCGTCATTGCGCCTGGTTTGAGGCCAAGCCAGCTTCACTCACATCCATTCACTCACTTTCCCGCTCCTTCCCTGCTCGTGAAGCGCGCAAGTCATACGCGGCCGGGGGCGCGTTGCGCTAGACAAGACGCTTTGTAGCCATGGCTAGATCGGTCGATGAAGCTGATGCGCCGGAGATTCCAATCCTACTCCTTGGTGACAGCGGAGTAGGTAAGTCTACTTTTCTATCGTACGTGACCCCCACGAGGCCCTTGTTTTCTTTACTTTCGCTGTACTCACAATAGCAGTCGGATGACTCTCGGGTCCACCGGGCGTCAAGATCAACCCCTTCCAGCACTACGCGATCTCGACCAGCCATTTGCCTTCAATATGCGACTGTATAACAGGCCATATCGCTTTGAATTCTACGATACCGCATCTCCTACCAACTACACGCTGCTTAAACCATCGGTTATTATTCTTTGCTACAACATCGGCGATCCGGACTCCCTGCTCAGCGTACGCAAGAAATGGAAGCTGGCCGTGGAAACGCACTTCAACTATGACGAGAGCCTGCCAGTCATTGTACTTGGTCTACAGCGAGACGTACGTAGCAAGCGCAGCGACTATGACGGGAAAATAGACGATCGAAGAACCTTCGTCTACCCGCAGGAGGCGCTCAGAGCGGCGCAGGAAATGCGCTGTGATCGATATTGCGAGTGCAGCGCACTGACCGGCAAGGTACGCAGCTTCTGACTGTTCACCCTAAACAGGCGTGCTGATCATGTTAGCTCTGCCGCGAGGTATTCGAAGACATTGCAAAGACAGCTGCCATGACCACAACTGACAAGGGAGGCAAAAGTGCCGGGACTGAGTGCGCCGTGATGTAGGCTTTTGGCCTAGTGGGTTATGGAAGTACCGTCATTCGCCTTTGGCCTCAAAGTGACCCTCAAGAAATCTGCATGCGGAGTCAAGTTCGGGCAGGACAAAGGGGGAAACAGCATTGACGACCTCTCCTCGGCCTTTCCAGTGATGTTCGAAACCACAAGTCACGGCCGCCCATGTTTGCCAGAGGGAAGGACGACGGCGCCGCTTCCGGGTCAGGACAAGTTCACCTCTCAGAGCAGCGACCCGCGGCTGGATCACTTGAACCTATCAAGGGACATGTCGTTTCTCATGGTGGCGCTTGCGGCAATATTGATCGGGCACTCTGCCTCAAAGGTCACACTTCATACATATTCGCAACAGCTTAGGGCCCAATGGGCGAGGATACACCCTTCCAGATTACGTGCGCCAGCTTGGCGCAGCCTCACCAGAAACGAGCTTTCTCGCGCCGACTCTTGGTACTCTCCTACATTCGCACAGGACTTCTCCTCTAGCCTGAGCAACGGAGGCCCTATTGGAATCCTATGGGGCCTTGTACTGGTGACATCCTGCAACATTTGCGTAGCGGTGTCCTTGGGCGCGCTCACGAGCAGTACCGACGGTGCTTGGAGAGGCATACTGAGTGCATCAGCCCGGGGCTCGCCTACCGGACGCATCCTCAGCTATGTGACGGCTTCGCCAAACCCTGTGGAGCTCACAGCCGTGCCAGGAAACTCCACGCCTACGGCAACCCACTCAGCGGCGGGATCGTATTCATGCTCCTCAAGCCAGACCAGATCGCTGACCGAGTTGGCATGCGAGTCATCTGAAAGCATGATGTTGTTTTCGAGACCACATGCCGACATTGTCTCGAAAGTGCGATTGCAATTCGCCTGGTGTCCGCCCCACTGGCCTTCGTTGTACAGGTTCTCGAAGCTTCCTGACCATGAGGTGGTGTTGAGGCGGGAAATCACGATCTGGTTGCCAATGACACGCCAAGTAGCTTCACGGTCCTGGGACCATATGAGCTGGCGGTAGAACCAGTTCTCATGCTGAGAGCCCATGAGGCTACGGCTGACATCTTTGCAGATGTCGTACACGTATTCTCCATTCCCACCTGGAGAGAATTAGCTCAAGAGCCCTCTTTGGCGGTCGAGATGCCTGTTAAGGCCAGTGATCGAATGATCGTGGTTGCGGCTGTCCGACATGACCAGGTGAAGGAGCTTGTCATCACGTCTGACTAGCCCAAGATCCCCAGGCTGTCATTTATCGACACGTGACGGGGACGCATACATTCGATGCAAGCACGCACTGCATTTGTCTTTATCTGGTCGATAGAGACACCACCGTAGTTCAGGAAGGACTCCTTGGTATTTTACATAGCGCTAAAGCCATCGCGGTGGACATTGTTGGCTTGGCCATGATCGTGATTTCCCGCCTC